>JBAYTZ010000034.1 GCA_041675285.1 Candidatus Delongbacteria bacterium | reverse complement strand
GTGCCCAGACGGGCGCCACGACGGGGCCGGGGGCCATCCTATGAGCACGTTCCTAGCCCGCGACATCGCCTTTGCGGCGGACGGCGACCTCCTGGTGGCGCCAACGGGCGACCTGCAGATCGCACATGACGAGGACGTGCTGCGTCAGGACATCCTCGACCGCTTGGCCACGCTGCCGGGCGAGCTGCCTGCCCATCCCACCTGGGGCTGCCGCATCAAGAGCCTCCTGGGCGCGCCCGACACGCCCAGGACACGCATGCTGGCCAAGCGCTACCTGCGCGAGGCGTTGGAGGACGAGCCGCGCGTCGAGGACGCCAGCATCCTTGTCCAGCAGATCGGGTTCACGGCCGAGGAGAAGGTCTTCCGCATCCGCTTCGCCCTGGCCGGGCAGGACCGGCTGCAGGAGCTGGTGTGGGGCCTGGGCCTGAAAGGTCCCTTCGTCGTCAGCCAGGGGGAGATCCAGGCATGAGGACCTTCGACGAGATCCTGGCCGATCTCCTCTCGGCCGTCCTGGCCAAGACGCCCTTCACCAACCTGAATCCGGGCGCGGCGCTGCGCGGCATCCTGGAGGCCCTGGCCAGCGGTCTGGCCGGCCTCTACCAGCTGGTGCGGACGGTCAGCGGCGCCCTCTTCATCCAGACTGCCACAGGCTCGTGGCTGGACCTGAAAGCCCGCGAAGTTGGCGTGCGCCGGCTCATCGCCAAGCAGGCCCAGATCCGCCTCACGTTCACGCGATCCACACCGGCCACCCAGGACACGCTAATCCCGGCCGGCACCATAGTGCGCAGCCGAAAGGACTCGGCGGGGAGGAGCACGCGCTTCCTGACGGACACGGACGTCACCCTGCAGACGGGCCAGTCCGCCACCTACGTGACCGCCACGGCCGAGACAGCAGGCATTGCCGGCAACGTCGGCCCGGGCACGGTCACGCTGATCGTCACGCCCATCTCCGGCATCGAGAGTGTCACCAACGTGGACCGGGAGGGCATTCCTTACCTGGCGCAGGAGGGCGCGGACGCCGAGAGCGACCGGGCCTTCCGCGAACGGGCGATTGGCAAGTGGGAGACCCTGGGCGTCGGCGGCACGCGCGGCGCCTACCATGCATGGGCGATAAGTGTGCCAGGCGTGCAAGCGGCCATGGTGCTGGACGACGCGCCCTACGGGCCCGGCACGGTGGGCGTGGTGGTGCTGGGCACGAATGGCGCGCCCACGCCGCAGCTCCTGGACGACGTCAGGGTGTATATCCGCCCGCGGCAACCCCTGACCGCCCAGCTCGTGGTCTCCAGTGCGACCATCACGCCGGTCGCCCTGGCCCTCACCATCTGGCGCCTGGCCACGGCAGACCAGGCTGCGGTGGACGCGGCCGTTCGTCTGGCCCTGCAGGGTTACTCGGAGGCTCTCCAGCTCGGCGAGGGGCTCATCCGCGCGCGCCTCGTGGCGGCCGTCATGGCCGTGGATGGCGTCTACAACGTGACAGTTGACGCGCCCACGGCGGATGTGGCGGCGACGCCGGCCGAGTACCTGGACGTGGACGCCCAGGCGGCCACCCTCGTCCATCGCGTGAAGGGCCGCACCTACCAGGATCGCGTGCAGGCCCCCGCCGGCGAGGTTGTGCCGGTGATCGAGCCCATCGACAAGACGGTGTGGGACTTCTGATGGACAGCCGCCTGGGACCCTATCTGCTGGGCCTCTTGCCCAAGGTCCGCAGGCGCGTGGACGACAGCGCCCTCTCGCGCCTGCTGGACGCCCTTGGTCTCTCCCTGGACGCGGCCAAGGAGACCATCTACCGCCTGCGCCGGCGCGGGTTCGTGTGGACGCTGGGCGATGGAACGAACCCCTACTACGCGACCGACCTGCGCACGAGCGATCTGGAGCGACACGCCTTGGATCGTGGGACGAGGCGGCTGGCGGGTGAGAGGAATGCCGAGCTGGAGGCGCGCCTGGCCATCCTGCCCGCCACGCGCCAGTTCGCTGGCAGCGCCATGGGGATGAAGTACCTGGTCGAGGACGTGCTGGGCCACACGCTTTCGGCCCTGACCGTGTACGCGGATGATCCCCAGGCGCGCATCGTGCGGACTGCGCTGGACGACAAGTGGCAGGTGGAAGAAGAACGGTCGCACCTCTTCAGCGTGGCCGACCAAGGGGACGAGGAATTGGATGCCTATCGCCAGAACAGGCTCTTCAGCCAGGCGGACCTGGACATCCGCTTCAGCTTCTGGCTGACGATTGAAACGGCGACTGCCCTGGATACCCAGGAACAGGCCCGCGTGGCTGAGCTCGTGATGGCCGAGAAACCCGCGCACGCAGCCTGCGTGCTGACATTCCTGGAGGCGTGATCGTGGACCGCTACCTGTTCTTCTCGGGCGACAAGCCCACCCTGGAAGACGAGAACTACAGCCGGGACGCCCTCCTGCAAGCCATCCTGGATCGGACGGACGACCTCTTCACCGACGGCGTCATCCATGGCTTCGAAGTCACCCAGAATGGCAGTGATCTGGTGCTCGCTCCGGGCGTGGCCTATGTGGACGGCGAGCGCATCGTCAACCTTGATGAAGCTCGCCAGCCTTGGCCAGGGTCGACCAACTACGTCTTCGCCGGCTATACCCTGACAGAGGCAGCGCCCAAGACCCACTTCGTGACCGGACAGACCCACCAGACACGCCAGATCCATGGCTTCTCCCTGCGCCTTTCTCCCTTCCCGGTCAAGGGCACGCAGGAGGTGGTGGTGGCAAGCGTCCATGCGGATGGGACGGTGGTGGACCTGCGCGGCTTCGCCCAGGTGGTGAGCGACAAGCGCATCCATCAGCCGAACACCGACACGCACACCACGGCCCAGGACTTCCGCGTGGGTTACGAGAACGAGCAGACCCCGGGAAGTCTGGTGCTCACGGTGGCGAACGCCCTGGCCCAGCACCCGGAGCTAGAGCTCCTTTTCCGCCACGGCATCCTCAATCTGCAGGATGGCCATGGGGACCGAGTTGTGGAGACGCGGAAGATCCCGTCCAAGCCGGGCACGCCCATCCTCAGTGAAGACAACCTGGCCCTGCAGATCCTGGCGGACGCCCCGGACCGCACGGCAGCTCTGAAAACTGCCCTGGACACTTACACGGCCGCGCGGATCAGTGTCGAGGCGCTGTCTTCGCACGTCAGCGAACTGGACGGCTATCGGGCCCTGATCAACGCCAAGCGCCTGGCGGGCTACACGCTGGGCCAGATTCGCGGCACCCAGGCCGTGAGTGGCAGCCTGGACCTGGAGGTCCTGCACGCCAAGCAGCAGGCGATTGTCTCGGGCGCGGCGGGAACCGGCCGCGAGCCCGGCACGCTGTCCATCGTCACGGGATCGGCGACGGTCACTGGCGCGGGAACGGCACTGTCGTCCGCCCATGAAAGCCAGACCCTGCTGCTCCACTCGGAAGGACTCCTCACCGAGGTGACGGTCCTTTCCGTCAACGTCGCCCTGCAGACCCTGGTCCTGACGGTGCCCGCCAGCGTAACCGAGCCGGCCGCCTACTTCTACCCGGCCACGGTGACGGCCCTTGGCTATGGCACGGGCGTGGCCACGGCCTCTGAGATGTTGGCGGCCGTGGACGCCACCAAGGCGGCCAAGAGCAGTGTGCGCACCGAGATCCTGCAGGCCAAGGCCGCCCACGCCAACACGGTCCTGGAGCTCTTCAAGGACGATCAGGGCGGATCGGGCGACAACGAGGCCTATGCCTTGCGCCTCTCCTGGGACAAGCCGGCGCTGGTGGACTTGGAAGAGATCCGCGGCTACCGCGTGCGCGTCTACGAGCTGAAGAACACGCGCACGCGCCTGCCCGTTGGCGTGCCCAAGGCCGTGCTGGAGTCTGCCCACGTCGACTTGATTCACCGGACCCACGAGTCTTCGACCATTCCCCGCCAGAAGCATGAAGCCATCCAGGCCAGCGACGTCACGGGATCCGGGTCCACCACCAGCCTTTTGAAGGTGGCCGGCACGGCCGTCTTCCAGCCGGGCACGCGCGTGGAGGTGGGCGGTGTCTCGCGCATCGTCAAGGCATTCGACTCCAACAGCCGCACAATCGAGCTGCTGACGCCCTTGCCGGCGGCGCCGGTCCTGGGCCAGGTCCTGACGAGCTACCAGCTCGCTTGGGAGGGTGACGTCTGGACCGAGCGTCTGCAGTGGTCCATCCGCGGCGGCCAGCACCTGGTGATCTATGTCCAGGCCGTGACCGAGTTCGATGTGGGCGGGGACTGGTCGGCCGGGCTGGAAGTGCTGACGGACGAGCTGGAGAATGCCGCGGGCGAGACCCTGGCCCAGATCCTGGCGCGCCGGCGCAGTCAGGATCGATCCCGTTTCGAAGTGGAGCGTGACCGCATGGCCACG
>JBAYTZ010000033.1 GCA_041675285.1 Candidatus Delongbacteria bacterium | reverse complement strand
CTGGCGGCCCTGCCGCACCTGGGCAAGCCCAACGACTCGGAGGGCGAGGGCCTGCTGCTCATGGAAACCGACATGCGCGCGCCGCTTTCCCTGATGGCGCAGAAGGGCGAGATCGACCACTACGATCTGCAGCTCACCTCGACGGACGAGATGCGGGCCCTGGGCGAGGTCGAGGCCCGGATCTCGATCAACAGCATGAAGGCCTTCGAGATCATTCTGGAGAAGGTCTACCTCGATTAGCCCGAGGCGGCTTACAGACTTAAGGAAGGAGAACCACCATGCCTCCCACGCCGGGATTCGCCGACGGCATCGCGGGCAACAGTGTCAAGATGCTCTTGAATGGCATGCCCGTCTTCGGGCTTGTCAACTTCAACTGGAAGATCTCCAAGGACAAGAAGCCCGTCTTCGGCGCGGGCTTCGCGGACGCCCATGGCGTCGTCCGCTCGAACCACACGACCTACGAGATCGACTTCGAGATCACGGAGCTGCTCATCTCCCTGGCCGAGCTCAAGACCGTCATGGCGGCCGGAAGCCTGGCCGCGGGCGAGCTCTACCTCAATCCGTGCGACTGCCGGAACGCCGTCATCGTGCTCTTCTATCCCGGTCTCAACAGTGCGCTGTCCAAGACCTTCACGGGCGTGGAGATCACGAACACCGACGGCGGCATTTCCGACAGCGAGGACGCGGAGGCGATCAGCATCAAGTGCTCGGGCTTCGCCACGGGCATGCTGGGCTTCTAACACACACAGCACGGGGCAGGGGCGCACCAGCCGAGCAGGCCCGCGCCACTGCCCCGGACTCTCTCAACTCCCCTCTGGAGGATTCATGGACACCATCACGCCCGAAGTCATCAAAGACCTCAAGGCCACCTACCCCAAGAACAGCCTCTACCAGCTGGAGCTGCCGGACGGACGCGGCTTCGTCGTGCGCGGCTCCAGCTGGGACGAGTTCAGCCGTCTGGCCAAGAGCGCCAAGGGGAATGAGCAGCGCCTGGCCCTGGACATCGTCCGGACCTTCGTGGTCGCGCCGGCCATTGACCCGCAGGAACTGGAATACAACCAGGGCGGGCAGTGGGAGCCCGGCCTGATCGCAGCCCTCAGCGAGAAGATCCAGGAGGTCCTGGGCTACTCGAAGGAGATCACGGTAAAAAAGCTCTGAGGGCAGCGCGCGCGGAGCTGGAGGGTGCCTGGTACCTCCAGGCCCGCGCGGTGATTGCCCACCGATTTCATGCCTACACGTTCGAGGATCTCGACGCCACGCCCTTCGAGGAAGTCGTCGAGCTGCAGGTGGCGGCGGAGTGGCTGGGCGAGCAGGAAGCGAAGGCAAATCGGCCCACCAGCCGACCCAGCCGGCGGAAGCGATAGGAAGTCCACTCGATGATGACCGGCTTCACCAGCGCCATCACGATCAGCGTCTTCGGGACGAGCAACCTCTCGGCCTTCACGGCCGCGTCCAAGCGCCTGGACAAGTTCGCGGGGAACTTCGAGCAGGCCAGCGAGCGCGTGAAGAAGGCCGGTCTGAAGACCATGCTGGTGGGCGCAGGGATTGCCGCCAGCCTGGCCATGCCCATCCTGCAGATGGGCAAGTTCCAAACCGAAGTGGCGCGGGTCGGCGGCATCGCGGAAGCCTCCAACAAGCAGGTTCAGGCCATTGGCGACACGGCCATGTACCTGGGCGCCAAGACGGCCTTCACGGCCCAGCAGGTGGCCGAGGGTCAGGGCGAGCTGGCGTCCATGGGTCTGACGGCCGACCAGGTGTCGAACAAGACCGGCATCATGGCTGACACGATCTCCTTCGCCACGGGCCAGCAGGTGGCCATGGCGGACGCCGGGGCCCTGCTCGTCGGCACGCTCAATGCCTACCAGAAGCCCCTGTCCCAGGCCACGACACTGAGCGACATGATGACCGTGGCCATGAACCGTTCCAACCTGAAGTTCGGCGACCTGCAGGAGTCGATGCTCAACACGGCCTCGACCTCGGCCACGTTTGGGCAGTCCATTGGGACCAACCTGGCCGTGCTGGGCGTCTTGGCCAACCGGAACGAGGTGGGCGCGCGCGCCGGCACGCGGCTTTCCATGACCATGACCAAGCTCTACACCCAGGCGGGCAAGGTGCGCAAGGCGCTGGGCGTCGACGTCTACGACAAGGTCACGGGCAAGACGCGGGACTTCATCGAGGTCTTTGGCGAGCTGAAGGCCAAGCTCGGCACCCTGTCCGAGGAGAAGAAGAACACCACCCTGACGGACATCTTCGGCGCCGAGGGCATCAAGGTCTTCAACATCCTCTTGTCCAGCTCGCGCGATGAGCTGATGGGCATGCGCGGCGACATCACGAAGGCCTCCAGCGCCACGGCCAAGTTCGAGAAGCGCATCATGGACACGCCGACGGGCCAGTGGAAGCTCATGAAGGCGGCCATGAGCGGCGTCAGCATGACGATTGGTGGGGCGCTGATGCCCATGACCCTGCAGCTCATGGGCGCGATCAAGGGCGTGGCCGACGCCGTCTTCGGCTGGCTGCGCGCGCACCCGGTCCTGACCAAGGTGGCGGCGGGCATCGCCTTCGTGGCGGCCGTGGGACTGATCCTGGGCGGGGCCCTGCTACTGGTGGGCGGCGGCTTCCTGCACCTGGGCGCCTTGGCCCTGCAGCTCCCCGCCAAGCTTGGGCAGATCGCCTTCTCGATGGGCGTGACGAACTCGGCGGCCGTGCCGCTGACCGCCAGCCTGACGGCCCTGGGCCTGGGCGCCCTCAAGATGATCGCGCCCTTTGCCCTGGTGGGCCTGGCCCTTTACGCCATCGTGAAGGCCTGGGACACCAATTTCCTGGGCTTCCGTAACACGGTCGAAGAGGTCTGGTTCGCCATCAAACCCGTGGTCTTCGCCATCTGGGGCGGCGTGAAGGCCATGGGCGATGGGATTGCCAATGTCTTCGACGCCACGCTGGGGGCCTTCTGGCGCTTCCTGACCGGCTGGTACCAGGGCGCCATGAGCGGCATCTCGCCCATCCTCTATTTCGCCGGCATGGTGGCCTGGGGCCTGGGCTTCATGGTCGGGACGATCCTGCGCGCGTGGAACTGGATCCGGGCCAACCCCATCGTCAGCGGCCTCCTCTTCGTCGCCCTTGGCGCCTTTGCCTGGCCGCTCATCGCCCCGGCCATCGCGGCCGTGTGGACCTTCGCCACCCAGACGATGCTGGCGGGCGCGAAGGCCGCGATCGGTGGTGCCCGGGCGGCGGCGGGCTTCCTGGTGGCGCGCGTGGCGGCGATGCGGGCCGGCGCGGCCTACCTCTGGAATGCCCGCAGCGCGATCCTGCTGAACGCCCAGATCGTGGCTGTGGCGGTCGTGTCCAAGATCTGGGCCGGCATCCAGTGGCTCCTTAACGCGGCCCTCTCCGCCAACCCCATCGGCATCGTGATCGGCCTGCTGGCACTACTCACCGCCGGCATCGTCTACGCCTATCAGCACAGCGAGGGCTTTCGGAACCTGCTGAACACGCTGTGGGACGGCTTCATCTGGGGAGTGAAGACCGCAGCCAAGGTCATCTTCTGGCCCATCACCGGCCTGAAGCTCCTCTACGACCACGTGAAGCCGGTCAAGGATTTCATGGACGGCATGTGGGACGGATTTCTGAGTGGCATCGGCTGGGTGATCGACGGGATCAATGCCTTCATCCAAACCGTCAACAGGATCCCCGGCATCGAGATCCCCATGATCCCGAAGGTCGGCGTGGCAGCGACCGTCCCCAAGCCGGCGACGAGCGCGGCTGTGCTCCCCGTGGCGCCCTCCATGGCCACGCCCATGGGCATCGAGGCGGCGCTGACCAGCGCGCCCCTTGGCGGGCGCCTTGCGGCGGCGACCCACTCGGGCCTCGCGGCCGGGCAGAGTCCGCTGAAGCCCGCCCAGGCCAGCGTCGGCACGCAGCCGGCCAAGGCCATCACGCAGCGCAGCCAGACCGCCAATGTTGACCGCAGCATCACGGTCTCGAAGATCGAGGTGACCGCAGGCCCGAACACGCCGGCGACTTCCATCCGCGACCAGGTGGTGGAAGCCCTGCGCAGCGCGGCCGGCCAGGAAGACGGCCTGGAGGGCCTGCAGTATGCCAACTGATCCGAACCAGGCGGGCCCGCCGACCGCCGAGGACCAGCTCCTGCAGGAGGCGACGGCTGCGGGCTCGTCGCTGCGCAACCTGTCCGAGATCCCGTTCATGCTGGGCGGCCTGACCTTCATCGTGCCGCCCAAGGCCATGACCGTCAAGCAGGCGATCAAGGTGGACGAAGTCTCCATCCCCAAGAAGAGCGGCAAGGTCCGGCATGTGACCGGCTACGAACCCGCTGAGATCAGCGTGGAGCTGGAGGTTTGTGACGAGGAGGGCCTGGACGGGACCCTGGTGCAGCCGGCCCTGGAGCGCCTGCGCGTCCTGCAGCGCCTGTTCCGGGACGGGCGCGCTAGCCTACCCAAACCGGTGGAGATCGTCTCGCCCCTGACCGACCTGATTGGGATCCGCCAGGTCTTCATCCAGGAACTGACGGCCGACGAGGACGGGACCTTCGATTGGATCCCCGTCCACCTGGTGCTCACCGAGTACGAATCCGTCAAAACCCAGCTGGAGAACCAGGCGGCCGGCGCCGGCGCGTCGGATGACGCGGCGGCCCAGGGCGCGGAGGCCATCGAGGGGAACGCCGAGCTGGACCACGAGCTGGGCTACGTGCGCGACCAATTCAACGCCGGCATGGAGGATGGCTCGGGAACGGAAACGCCCTCCGAGGACCTGGACGACCCGGATGAGTAGGAGGCCCCTGTGACCCCACTCTTCGAAGTGACCTGGAAGGGCCAGTCCATCGACCCGGTCGTGGCGGCCTTCCACGTGATCAGCCAGGCCACGAACACGGCTGATTCGGGTCACCTGCTGCTGCAGGATCCCGAGGGCCTGATCGCGCCCCAGGTCAAGGCCGGCGACGCCATCCGTATCCGCTGGGGCTACCAGGAAGACGCAGCCCTCACGCCGATTTTCCACGGCGTTGCACGGGACGTGCAGGCCAGGGGCCTCCAGACCGTCGTCCACCTGATCGACTGGCAGACCCTGCTGCAGGCCCGGGGCCGGGTCATCACCCGCACCTGGGACCAGTCGACGCCAGCGGAGATCGCGGGCGACCTCATCGCCGGCACGGGTCTCACGCTGGCGGCCCAGGCGCCGGATCTCACCATCGACCGCTTCCCCGTCCACGGCCTGACGCCCAAGGAGGCCCTGCTGCAGCTGGTGCACTGGGTGAGGCGGGAGGCGGACATCAAGCTCCGCTTCTTCGTGCGCGACGGCCAGCTGGTGCTGGCCGAGCCCGACCACGCCCAGACGGCCGTGCACGCCATCGAGACGGGCGTCAACCTGATTGACCAACGCCCGGGACGGCTGGGCCTGCTGGAAGTGGAGACCCTGGTAGCGCCCGTCCTGCATAGCCAAGTGGTGACGATTGACGGCACGCGCTGGTTTGTCGAGGAGGCTCAGTACCGCTGGCAGGCGGGCGGGCGTCTCGTGTTGCAGGTGGCGCCGTGCGCGACGAGCTGAGAAAGATCATCGAGCAGGTCCGGCCGGACCTCTCTTCCTACATGCGCTTCCCCGTGCGGGGCGTGGTGACCGAGGTGGATGCCGCGGCCTACACGGTCAGCGTCCAGCCGGACGACCCCGCTCTGGCGCTGCTACCCCGCTGCGAGATCCTGGCCGTATGGGCGACGAGCGCCGCGCGCCTGGTGGTGTTGCCCACGGCGGGTGACCACGTCATGGTCTCCTTCGAGGGTGGCCAGCCGGACAAACCCTTCGTCTCGGGCTTCCTTACGACCTCCGGCCCGCAGGACAAGCACTTGGTGCTGGAACAGGGCCAAGCCCGGGTCATCATCAGCGCGGACGGCCTGGTGGAAATCGAATCGGCCGTGAAGGTCCACGTGAAGGCGCCGGCCGTGGAGCTGGGCGCGGCGGCGGCCGAGCAGCTCATCAAGGGAAACACGTTCCAGTCGCTCTTCAACAGCCACTTCCACATCGGCAACAAGGGCCGGCCCACCAGCAACCCGGTGGTGCCATTGTCGGGCGCGGAGCTTTCAAACACCTCTCGGACGGAGTAGTGTAAGGGCATGGCACTGAACCCCCAGCAGCTGGCGGATCTGATCCGCTCCAAGACCGAGCAGCGCTTGTCCGGCCTGGATCCGCGCAACCCTGTGAACGCCGGCGCCATTGATGCCGCCCAGACCCTGGCGCTGGCCGAGGCGATCATCGAACACATCCAGGCGGCGGCCATGGTGATGCCGGGCATCCCCGTGGCCACGACGGGCAGCCAGAGTGCCCAGACGGGCGCCACGACGGGGCCGGGGGCCATCCTATGAGCACGTTCCTAGCCCGCG
>JBAYTZ010000032.1 GCA_041675285.1 Candidatus Delongbacteria bacterium | reverse complement strand
CTGGCGGCCCTGCCGCACCTGGGCAAGCCCAACGACTCGGAGGGCGAGGGCCTGCTGCTCATGGAAACCGACATGCGCGCGCCGCTTTCCCTGATGGCGCAGAAGGGCGAGATCGACCACTACAACTTGCAGCTCACGTCGACCGACGAGATGCGCGCGCTGGGCGAGGTCGAAGCCCGGATCAGCATCAACAGCATGAAGGCCTTCGAGTTCATTCTGGAAAAGGTCTACCTCGATTAGCCCGAGGCGGCTCACAGACTTAAGGAAGGAGAACCACCATGCCTCCCACGCCGGGATTCGCCGACGGCATCGCGGGCAACAGCGTCAAGATGCTCTTGAACGGCATGCCCGTCTTCGGGCTTGTCAACTTCAACTGGAAGATCTCCAAGGACAAGAAGCCTGTCTTTGGCGCGGGCTTCGCGGATGCCCATGGCATCGTCCGCTCGAACCACACCCTCTACGAGATCGACTTCGAGATCACGGAGCTCCTCATCTCCCTGGCCGAGCTCAAGACCGTCATGGCGGCCGGCAGCCTGGCGGCAGGCGAGCTCTACCTGAACCCCTGCGACTGCCGGAATGCCGTCATCGTGCTCTTCTACCCGGGTTTGAACAGCGCCCTGTCCAAGACCTTCACGGGCGTGGAGATCACGAACGCCGATGGCGGGATCAGCGACAGCGAGGATGCCGAGGCGATCAGCATCAAGTGCTCGGGCTTCGCCACAGGCATGCTGGGCTTCTAACACACACAGCACGGGGCAGCGGCGCGCCAGCCGAGAAGGCCGCGTCACTGCCCCGGACTCTCTCAACTCGCTTTCGGAGGACTCATGGACACCATCACGCCCGAAGTCATCAAAGACCTCAAGGTCACCTACTCCAAGGCCAGCCTCTACCAGTTGGAACTGCCCGACGGGCGCGGCTTCGTCGTGCGCGGCTCCAGCTGGGACGAGTTCAGCCGCCTGGCCAAGAGCGCCAAGGGCAACGAGCAGCGCCTGGCCCTGGACATCGTGCGGACCTTCGTGGTCGCGCCGGCCATCGACGCCACGGAGCTCGAATACAACAAGAGCGGTGAGTGGGAGCCGGGCCTCATCGCGGCCCTCAGTGAGAAGATCCAGGAGGTGCTGGGCTACTCGAAGGAGATCACGGTAAAAAAGCTCTGAGGGCGGCCCGTGCAGACCTGGAGGGCGCCTGGTACCTCCAGGCCCGCGCGGTGATTGCCCACCGGTTTCATGCCTACACGTTTGAGGTTCTCGACGCCACGCCCTTCGAGGAAGTCGTCGAGCTGCAAGTCGCAGCGGAGTGGCTGGGGGAGCAGGAAGCGAAGGCGAATCGGCCCACGAGTCGGCCCCGCCGGCGGAAGCGATAGGAAGTCCACTCGATGATGACCGGCTTCACCAGCGCCATCACGATCAGCGTCTTCGGGACGAGCAACCTCTCGGCCTTCACGGCGGCCTCCAAGCGCCTGGACAAGTTCGCCGGGAGCTTCGAGCAGGCCAGCGAGCGCGTGAAGAAGGCCGGCCTGAAGACCATGCTGGTGGGCGCGGGCATCGCGGCCAGCCTCGCCATGCCCATCCTGCAGATGGGCACGTTCCAGACGGAGGTCGCCCGGGTCGGTGGCATCGCGGAGGCCTCGGCCAAGCAGGTCCAGGCCATCGGCGACACGGCCATGTACTTGGGTGCCAAGACCGCCTTCACGGCCCAGCAGGTGGCCGAGGGCCAGGGCGAGCTGGCCTCCATGGGCCTGACGGCGGATCAGGTCTCCAGCAAGACCGGCATCATGGCCGACACGATCTCTTTCGCCACGGGCCAGCAGGTGGCCATGGCGGACGCCGGCGCGCTCCTTGTCGGCACGCTCAACGCCTACCAGAAGCCTCTGTCCCAGGCCACCACCCTGGGCGACATGCTGACCGTCTCGATGAACCGCTCCAACCTGAAGTTCGCCGACCTGCAGGAGTCGATGCTCAACACGGCCTCGACCTCGGCCACATTTGGGCAATCCATCGAGACCAACCTGGCCGTCCTGGGCGTCCTGGCCAACCGAAACGAGGTGGGCGCCCGGGCTGGCACGCGCCTGTCCATGACCATGACCAAGCTCTACACCCAGGCGGGCAAGGTGAACAAGGTCCTGGGCGTCAACGTCTACGACCAGGCCACGGGCAAGACGCGGGACTTCATCGAGGTCTTCGGCGAGCTGAAGGCCAAGCTCTCGACGCTCTCCGAAGAGAAGAAAAACACGACCCTGACGGACATCTTCGGCGCCGAGGGCATCAAGGTCTTCAACATCCTCCTCTCCAGCTCGCGCGAGGAGCTGATGGGCATGCGTGGAGACATCGCCGGCGCGGGCAGCGCCATGGCGGACTTCGAGAAGCGCATCATGGATACGCCGACGGGTCAGTGGAAGCTCATGAAGGCGGCCATGAGCGGCGTCAGCATGACGATTGGCGCGGCCCTGATGCCCATGACGCTGCAATTCATGGGCGCCATCAAGGGCGTGGCCGACGCCATCTTCGGCTGGCTGCGCGCCCACCCGGCCCTGACCAAGGTGGCGGCGGGCATCGCCTTTGTGTCGGCCGTGGGCCTGCTCCTGGGCGGGGCCTTGCTCCTCGTGGGCGGCGGCTTCCTGCACTTGGGCGCGCTGGCCCTGCAGCTGCCGGCCAAGCTCGGGCAGATCGCCTTCTCGATGGGCGTGACCAACAGCGCGGCCGTGCCGCTGACCGCCAGCCTAAAGGCCTTAGGTGCAGGCGCCCTCAAGATGATCGCGCCCTTCGCCCTGGTGGGACTGGCCCTCTACGCCATCGTGAAGGCCTGGGACACCAATTTCCTGGGCTTCCGCGACACGGTCGAGGAAGTCTGGTTCGCCATCAAGCCCGTGGTGTACGCCATCTGGGGCGGCGTGAAGGCCACGGGCCAGGGCATCGCCACGGTGTTCGACGCCACGCTGGGGGCGTTCTGGCGTTTCCTGACCGGCTGGTACCAGGGCGCCATGAGCGGCATCTCACCCATCCTGTACTTCGCCGGCATGGTGGCCTGGGGCCTGGGCTTCATGGTGGGCACAATCCTCAGGGCCTGGAATTGGATCCAGGCCAACCCCATCGTCAGTGGACTTCTTTTCGTGGCGCTGGGCGCCTTCGCCTGGCCGCTGATCGCGCCGGCCATTGCAGCCGTGTGGACCTTCGCCACCCAGACAATGCTGGCGGGAGGCCGGGCGGCCATTGGTGGCGTGCGCGCGGCGGCAGGCTTCCTGATGGCACGTGTGGCGGCGATGCGGACCGGCGCGGCCTACCTCTGGAATGCTCGCAGCGCCATCCTACTGAACGCCCAGATCGTGGCTGTGGCCGTCGTCTCCAAGATCTGGGCCGGGATCCAGTGGCTCCTCAACGCGGCGCTCTCCGCCAACCCCATCGGCATCGTAGTCGGCCTGCTGGCGCTCCTCACGGCCGGCATCGTCTATGCCTACCAGCACAGCGAGGGTTTCCGAAACCTGTTGAACACGCTGTGGGACGGCTTCCTCTGGGGCGTGAAGACCGCGGCCAAGGTCATCTTCTGGCCCATCACCGGCCTGAAGCTCCTTTACGACAACGTGAAGCCGGTCCGAGACTTCATGGACGGCATGTGGGACGGGTTCCTGAGCGGCATCGGCTGGGTGATCGACGGGATCAACGCCTTCATCCAGACCGTCAACAAGATCCCCGGCATCGAGATCCCCATGATCCCGAAAGTCGGCGCGGCGGCGAGCGCCCCCAAGCCGGCGACGAGCGCGGCTGTCCGCCCCGTGGCGCCTGTGCTGGCGGGACCTACGGGGCTTGAGGCGGCCATGGCCGGCGCGCCACGGGGTGGGCGCCTGGCGGCGGCGGCGCGCGGGGGCATGGCAGCAGCACAGCCAACGCAGCTGAAGCCCGCCCAAGCCAGCGTCGGCACGCAGCCGGCCAAGGCGATCACCAATCGAAGTCAGACGGCCCACATCGATCGCAGCATCACGGTTTCGAAAATCGAGGTGACGGCAGGCCCGAACACGCCGGCCACCAGCGTGCGCGACCAAGTGCTGGAGGCCTTGCGCAGCGCAGCCGGCCAGGAAGACGGCCTGGAGGGCTTGCAGTATGCCAACTGATCCGAATCAGGTCGGCCCTCCGACCGCAGAGGAACAGATCCAGCAGGAGGCAACAGCGGCCGGCTCGTCGCTGCGGAACCTCTCTGAGATCCCGTTCCTGCTGGGCGGCCTGACCTTCATCGTGCCGCCCAAGGCCATGACCGTCAAGCAGGCGATCAAGGTAGACGAGGTCTCCATCCCCAAGAAGAGCGGCAAGGTCCGGCATGTGACCGGCTACGAGCCCGCCGAGATCACCGTCGAGCTGGAGGTCTGTGACGAGGAGGGCCTGGACGGCACGCTGGTGCAGCCGGCGCTGGAACGTCTGCGCGTCCTGCAGCGCCTGTTCCGCGACGGGCGCGCCGCCCTGCCCAAGCCTGTGGAGATTGTCTCACCCCTGACCGACCTGATCGGGATCCGCCAGGTCTTCATCCAGGAGCTGGCAGCCGACGAGGACGGGACCTTCGATTGGATTCCCGTCCACCTGATGCTCACCGAATACGAGTCCGTGAAAACCCAGCTGGAGAACCAAGCAGCGGGCGCTGGCGCGTCGGATGACGCGGCGGCCCAGGGCGCGGAGGCCATCGAGGGGAATGAAGAGCTGGACCACGAGCTCGGCTACGTGCGCGACCAGTTCAACGCCGGCATGGAAGAGGGATCGGGCGCTGAGGCGCCGTCCGACGACCTGGACGACCCGGATGAGTAGGAGGCCCGCATGACCCCGCTCTTCGAGGTGACCTGGAAGAACCAGCTCATCGACCCCGTCGTGGCGGCCTTCCACATCATCAGCCAGGCCACGAACACGGCGGACGGCGGCCACGTGCTTTTGCAGGATCCCGAGGGCCTGATCGCGCCGCAGGTCAAAGCCGGCGACGCCGTGAGCGTCCGCTGGGGCTATCAGGAGGACGCGGCCTTGACGCGCATCTTCCACGGCGTTGCGCGCGACGTGCAGGCCAGCGGACTCCAGACCCTCGTCCACCTGATCGATTGGCAGACTTTGATGCAGGCCCGGGGCCGGTCTATCACCCGCACCTGGGACCAGTCCACTCCGGCGGAGATCGCGGGCGACCTTCTGGCCGATACGGGCCTGACGCTGGCGGCTCAAGCGCCGGAACTCACCATCGACCGCTTCCCCGTCCACGGCCTGACGCCCAAGGAGGCCCTGCTGCAGCTCGTGCAGTGGGTCCAGCGCGAGACGGGCACGGAGCTCCGCTTCCATGTGCGGGACGGCGCACTGGTGCTGGCCGAGTCCGACCACGCCCAAGCGGCCGTGCACGCCATCGAGACGGGCGTCAACCTGATCGACCAGCGCCCGGGCCGGCTCGGCCTGCTGGAGGTGGTGACGCTGGTGGCGCCCGTCCTGCACAGTCAGGTCGTGACGATCGACGGGGCACGCTTCTACGTCGAGGAAGCCCAATACCGGTGGCAGGCCGGCGGGCGTCTCATGCTGCAGGTGGCGCCGTGCGCGACGAACTGAAGAAGATCATCGAGCAGGTCCGCCCGGATCTGTCCTCCTACATGCGTTTCCCCGTGCGGGGCGTGGTCACCGAGGTGGACGCTGGGGCCTACACGGTCAGCGTCCAGCCGGACGACCCGGCCCTGGCGCCGCTACCCCGCTGCGAGATCCTGGCCGTCTGGGCGACGGCGGCCGCGCGCCTCGTCGTGCTGCCCACGGCGGGCGACCACGTGATGGTCTCCTTCGAATGCGGCCAACCGGACAAGCCTTTCGTCTCCGGCTTCCTCACCCGCACCGGTCCAGAGAACAAGCACCTCGTCCTGGAACAGGGCCAGTCGCGCGTGATCCTTAGTGCGGATGGACTGGTGGAGATCGAGTCCACGGTCAAGGTCCACGTGACGGCCCCGGTCGTAGAGCTGGGGGCGGCGGCGGCCGAGCAGCTCATCAAGGGAAACACGTTCCAGTCGCTGTTCAATGGCCACTTCCACATCGGCAACAAGGGCCGGCCCACCAGCACACCCGTAGTCCCTCTTTCTGGCGCGGAACTTTCAAATACCTCTCGGACGGAGTAGCGTAGGGCATGGCACTGAACCCGCAGCAGCTGGCGACTCTGATCCAGTCCAAAACCGAGCAACTCCTGTCCGGTTTGGACCCGCGCATCCCGGGGAATGCGGCGGCCATCGATGCGGCCCAGACCCTTGCCCTGGCCGAGGCGATCGTCGAGCACATCCAGGCGGCGGCCATGGTGATGCCGGGCATCCCCGTGGCCACGACGGGCAGCCAGAGTGCCCAGACGGGCGCCACGACGGGGCCGGGGGCCATCCTATGAGCACGTTCCTAGCCCGCG
>JBAYTZ010000031.1 GCA_041675285.1 Candidatus Delongbacteria bacterium | reverse complement strand
TCTCCCCGGATCTCTCTCAATCTCAATCCCGGAGAATTCATGCAGCCGCAAATCGTCACACCGGAGCTGATCGAGACGCTCCGCACCGCCTACCCCAACCAGAGCCTGTTCCAGCTGGAGACGCCCGAGGGCGACGTCTTCATCGTGCGCGGCTCCAGCTGGGACGAGTTCAGCCGCCTGGGCAAGGCGGCAAAGGGCAATGAGCAGCGCCTGGCCCTGGACATCGTGCGAACCTTCGTGGTGCACCCCGCACTGGACGCCAAGGACCTGGAATACAACACGTCCCGGACCTGGGAGCCTGGGCGCATCGCGGCGCTCAGTGAGAAGATCCAGGAGGTCCTGGGCTACTCGAAGGAGATCACGGTAAAAAAGCTCTAAGGGCGGCGCGCGCGGACCTGGAGAGCGTCTGGTACCTGCAGGCCCGCGCCGTGATCGCCCACCGCTTCCCGGCCTACACGTTTGAAATCCTCGACCACCTGCCTTTCGACCGGGTGTTCGAGCTCTGCGTGGCGGCCGAGTGGCTGGGCGAGCAGGAAGCCAAGGCGAGCAAGGCGCCGCAGCGTCCGAACCGGAGACGATAGGAGACGCGCCCGATGTCGATGACCGGTTTCACCAGCGCCATCACCATCAGCGTCTTCGGGACGTCGAACCTGTCGGCCTTCAGCACGGCGTCCAAGCGGCTGGACAAGTTCGCCGGCTCCTTTGAGCAGACGGCCGAGCGCGTGAAGAAGGCCGGCCTGAAGACCATGCTGGTGGGCGCCGGCATCGCGGCCAGCCTGGCCATGCCCATCCTGCAGATGGGCAAGTTTCAGACGGAGATCGCCCGGGTCGGCGGCATCGCGGAGGCCTCAGAAGAGGAGGTCATGGCCATCGGTGACGCGGCCAAGTATCTGGGCGCGCGCAGCCTCTTCACGGCCCAGCAGATTGCAGAAGGCCAGGGCGAGCTGGCCTCGATGGGCCGGACGGCTGCCGAGGTGGCCGACAAAACGGGCATCATGGCCGACACGATTGCCTTTGCCACGGGTCAGCAAGTGGCCATGGCGGACGCCGGCGCCCTCCTCGTCGGCACGCTGAACTCCTACCGGAAGCCGATGTCCGAGGCGACGGCCCTGAGCGACATGTTCACGGCGGCGATGAACAAGACCAACTTGAAGTTCGCCGACATGCAGGAGTCCATGGTCAACACGGCCTCCACGTCGGCCACGTTTGGTCAGTCGACGGAGACCAACCTCGCCCTCCTGGGCATCCTGGCCAACCGCAACGAGGTCGGCGCCCGGGCCGGCACGCGCCTGGCCATGACGATGACGAAGCTCTACACGCAGTCGGGCAAGCTGAAGAAGGGCCTGGGTGTGGAGGCCTACGACCAGGCCACGGGCAAAACCCGGGACTTCATCGAGATCTTCGGCGAGATGAAGGCCAAGCTGGGCAGTCTGTCGGACGAGAAGAAGAACCTGCTCCTGACCGACCTCTTCGGTGCTGAGGGCATCAAGGTCTTCAACATCCTTCTCTCCAGCTCGCGCGAGGAGCTGATGAGTCTGCGCACCTCCATCAGCCAGTCGTCCGGCGCGGCTAAGAAGTTCCAGGACCGGATCCTCAACACTCCCACGGGACACTGGAAGCTGATGATGGCCGCCGTCAACGGCGTGTCCATGCAGATCGGCTCCAACCTCATGCCGCTGGTGATCCCGCTCCTTGGCGCGGTGAAGGGCGTGGCCGAGGCCATCCTGGGCTGGATGGAGGCGCACCCGGCGCTGACCAAGTTCGCAGCTGGCTTCGCCGGCGTGCTGGCCGTCGGGCTCAGCCTGGGCGGCATGCTGCTTTTCGTGGGCGGCGGCATGCTGCACCTAGCGGGCATGGCCATGCGCCTGCCGGCCAAGCTGGGCCAGGTGGCGCTCTCCATGGGGGTCACGAACTCGGCGGCCATCCCGCTGACCGCAAGCCTCAAGGCCCTGGGGCTGGGCGCCCTGAAGATGATCGCCCCCTTCGCTCTGGTGGGCGTGGCGATCTACGGCCTGGTGAAGGCCTGGGACACCAACTTCCTGGGCTTCCGCGATACGGTGGAAGAGGTCTGGTTCGCCGTGAAGCCGGTGGTCTTCGCCATCTGGGGCGGTATCAAGGCCATGGGCGTTGGCATCGCCACGGTCTTCGATGCCACGCTGGGCGCCTTCTGGCGCTTCCTGACCGGCTGGTACAAGGGGGCGATGAGCGGGATCTCGCCCATTCTCTACTTCGCCGGCATGGTGGCCTGGGGTCTGGGCTTCCTGGTCGGGACCCTCCTGCGCGCCTGGAACTGGATCAAGGCCAATCCCATCGTTAGCGGCCTCTTGTTCGTGTCCCTGGCCGCCTTTGCCTGGCCGCTGATCCTGAGCGCAGCCAAGGCCGTGTGGATGTTTGCCACCCAGACGGTGCTGGCCGGCGGGAGGGCTGCCGGTGGGTTTCTGGTGGCCCGCGTGGCTGCCCTGCGGGCGGCGGCGGCCACGCTGTGGGCCGGGCGCAGCTCGCTCATCCTGCGCACCCAGATCGTGGCTGTGGCGGCCGCGACGAAAGCCTGGTCCGTCATTCAGTGGGCCTTCAACGCGGCCCTGTCCGCCAACCCCATCGGCATCGTCATCGGCCTCGTGGCCCTCCTGGCCGCCGGCTTCGTCCTCCTCTACACGAAGGTCGAGCCCGTGCGGACCTTCCTGGACGGCCTCTGGGACGGATTCAAGTCCGGGCTGAACTGGGTGATCGAGAAGGTCAATGGGTTCATCAAGACCGTGAACAGGATCCCGGGCGTGGAGATCCCACTTATCCCCACCCTGGACACGGGCGCGGCGGCCAAGGTCTTGCCAGTAGCCACCAAGGCGGCCCCGGTAGCGGCAGGCGCCCAGGCTGGCATGCCGGGCTTGCTTCACAAAGGCGAGCCGTCCTTCGCACTCACCGGCATGGGCCCGGCTGTGAGCGCCACAAGCCCTCTGTCCTCCGTTCTCGGAGAGGCACCTCGGAGTGGAAAGCTGTCCGCCGTTCTGGAGGACGCCCCCCGCGGCGGCAAGCTGGCTGCGGCGGCCCAGGGCGGGCTTGCAGCCGCCATGTCACCCGAGCTCACTCCAGTCCGGCCTTCCGGCGTCGCTCAGCCCGCCCGGGCCATCACCCGGAACCAGCAGACCACGACGGTGGACCGGCACATCCACGTGGCCAAGATCGAGATCCAGGCTGCCCAGGGCACGCCGGCCACCAGCATCAAGGATCAGCTTCTGGAGGCCCTGCGGGAAGCGGCTGGCCAGGAAGACGGCATCGATGAGGTGAGCTATGCCCAGTAGTCCCATGGGCCCGCCCGCCCCGCCGGTCAGCCTGGCGGCCATTGCCAGCCAGGAACAGGACTTCGTCCAACAGGGCCAGGCGGCCGGATCCGTCACGCGCAACCTGACGGAGATCCCCTTCAGCCTGGGCGGCCTAGTCTTCCCGGTGCCGCCCCGGGCCATGCAGGTCAAGCAGTCGATCAAGATCGACGAGGTGAATATTCCCAAGAAGAGCGGGTCCATTCGCCAGCCGACGGGCTACGAGTCCTCGGAGATCACGGTAGACCTGGAGCTGGTGCCCGAGGAGAGCCTGGATGGCACGCTGATCACCACGCCCCTTGATCGCCTGCGCCCCCTGCAGAAGCTGTTCCGGGATGGCCGCGCCAGCCTGCCCAAGCCCGTGGAGATCATCTCTCCTCTGACCGACCTCTTTGGCATCCGCCAGGTGCTGATCCAGGAGCTCACGGCCGACGAGGACGGAGAGTCGAACTGGATTCCCGTGCATCTGGTGCTCGTGGAGTACGAGTCCATCAAGACCCAGCTCGAACACCAGTCGGCAAGCGCAGGCGCGTCTGATGATGCGGCCGCCCAGGGCGCCGAGGCCATTGAGGGCGACGAGAACCTGGACCGCAACCTGGGCTACGTGCGCGACCAGTTCAACGACGGCATGGCCGAAGGAAGCGGCGAGGCCCCGGGCGACGACATGGACGATCCCGGCTACGAGGACGGTGACGGATGAGCGCCTGGACGCATCCCGTCTATGAGGTGGAGGTTGCCGGCCAGCGCCTGGACCCGGCCGTGGTCTCGTTCTGGGTGCAGGCTCAAGGCAGCGCGGCGGACAGCGGGCGCTTGGTCCTCTCCGACCCGGAAGCCGAGCTGGCACCCACCCTGGCCCGCGGCCAGAAGGCCGTCATCCGCTGGGGTTACCAGGACGACCCTGCTCTCATCGTCATCTTTGAAGGCCTCGTGCGCGCCGTTCAGCCCGACGGCCTCCAGGTGGCCCTGGAGCTCATCGACTACCAGGCCATCCTGCAGGCCCCCGCCCGGCGCATCACGCGCACCTGGGAGCACGTGGCCCCCGCCGAGCTGGCGGGGGACCTCATCGTCGGTACGGGCCTCACCTTGCAGGCGAGCGTGCCCGGCACGCAGATAGACCGCTTCCCCGTCCACAATCTGACGCCCAAGGAAGCCCTGCAGCAGCTCTGCACGTGGCTCTCGCGCGAGACGGGCGAGGACCACCGCTTCCATGTGCGCGCCGGCCAGCTGGTGCTGGGCCCGCCCGATCACGGCCAGGCGCCGGTCTTGGCGCTGGAGACGGGGGTGACCCTCATCGACCGCCGACCGGGCAAGCTCGGCATGACCCTGGTGGAGACGCTCGTGGCGCCCGTCCTGCACAGCCAGGTGGTGACGGTGGGCGGCGCGCGCTTCTTCGTGGAGGAGGCCTTCTACCGCTGGAGTTCCGGCGGCAGGACCCTTCTGCAGGTGGTGCCATGCGCCGCGAGCTGAAGACCCTGGTGGAGCAACTGCGGCCGGACCTGTCCGCCTACATGCGCCTGCCTATCCGGGGGAAGGTGACAGCCGTGGATGCTGCGGCCTACACGGTCAGTGTCCAGCCGGATGACGAGACGCTTTCCTTGCTGCCCCGCTGCGAGATCCTGGCCATTTGGGCCACCACGGCCGCCCGCCTGGTCATCCTGCCCACGGTGTGCGACGCGGTGATGGTGGCCTTTGAGGGCGGGGACCCGAACCGGCCCTTCGTGGTCGGCTTCCTGACGGGCAGCGGGACCGCGGGAAAGGATCTGGTGCTGGAGCAGGGGAAGTCCCGCGTGGTCATCCACGCGGATGGGCTCGTGGAGATCGAGTCGGACGTGAAGGTCCACGTGAAGGCCCCGGCCGTCCACCTGGGCACCAGCGCGGCCGAGCAGGTCATCCTAGGCAACACGTTCCAGTCGCTATTCAACGCGCACCAGCACATCGAGAACAAGGGCCGGCCCACCTCGACGCCAATCGCGCCGCTTTCGGGGTCAGAGCTTTCAAACACCTCTCGGACGGAGTAGCGTAGGGGCATGGCACTGAATCCCCAGCAGTTGGCGGACTTGATCCGCTCCAAGACCGAGCAGCACCTGTCCGGTTTGGATCCGCGCGACCCGGGGAACGCGTCGGCCATCGATGCGGCTCAGACCCTGGCGCTGGCCGAGGCCATCGTCGAGCACATCCAGGCAGCGGCCCAGGTGCTGCCGGGCATCCCGGTGGCCACGAGCGGCAGCCCGGGCTCCCACACGGGTGCCACCACGGCGCCGGGGGTGATCCAGTGAGCCGCTTCCAGACCTTCGACCTCGCCTTCGATGCGGACGGCGACCTGGTGGTGGCGCCGAATGGCGACGTCGCGGCCGCCCAGGACGGCGACGTCCTGGCGCGGGACATCCTGGACCGCCTGGCCTGCCTGCCCGGGGAGCTGCCGGCGCATCCCACGTGGGGCTGCCGGATCAAGAGTCTGCTGGGCGCGCCGGACTCGCCCCGCAGCCGCATGCTGGCCCTGCGCTATCTGCGCGAGGCCCTGGAAGACGAGCCGCGAGTGGAGGATGCCTCCATCAGCATCCAGCCGCTGGCAGCAGCACCGGAGGAGAAGGTCTACCGGATCCGCTTCGCCGAGGTGGGTAGTGACCTCTTGCAGGAATGGGTCTGGGGCTTTGGGCTGTCGGGGAGCTTCACGGTCAGTCAGGGGGAGATCCTGGCATGAAGACCTTCGACGAAGTGTTGGCGGACCTCTTGCAGGCCGTCGTGACCAAGACCCCCTTCACAAACCTCAACGTGGGCGCCGGCCTGCGCGGCATCCTGGAAGCGGTGGCATCCGGCATCGCGGGCCTCTACCAGCTCATCCGGACAGTCTCCAGCGCCCTCTTCATCCAGACGGCCGAGGGCACATGGCTGGACCTGAAAGTGCGCGAGGTGGGCATTCGGCGCCTCTCTGCCAAGAAGGCCCGCGTGCGCCTCACGTTCGGCCGCAGCGCCCCGGCCACCCAGGACACGCTCATCCCCGCCGGCACCATCGTGCGCAGCCGCAAGGACGTGAGCGGCCGCAGCCTGCGCTTCGTGACGGACGAAGCATTCACCCTGGCCACGGGCCAGACAAGTGTGGTGGTGACGGCCACGGCCGAGGAGGCTGGCTCCATCGGCAACGTGGGCCCGGGGACCATCAGCCTCATCGTGACGACGGTCTCGGGCATTGAGACGGTGATCAACCAGGACGTGGGCGCGCTCTCCTACCTGGTGGAGGAGGGCGCGGACCCTGAGTCCGACCGGGCCTTGCGCGAGCGCGCCATCCTCAAGTGGGACACCCTGGGCGTCGGCGGCACGCGCGGCGCCTACCAAGCCTGGGCCCTTTCCGTGCCCGGCGTGAAGGCCGCCATGGTGCTGGACGATGCGCCCTACGGCCCGGGAACCGTGGGCCTCGTCGTCCTGGGCACGGACGGCGTGCCCACGCCCCAGCTTCTCTCTGACGTGGCCACCTATGTGCGCCCTCGGCAGCCCCTCACTGCCCAATTGACGGTGACAGGCGCCGTGGTGGCAAAGGTTCCGCTCTCTCTCACCCTCTGGCGCTTCGCCACGGCAGACGAGGCGACCGTGGATGCGGCTGTGCGCCAGGCCCTGCAAACCTACTCGGACAGTCTGCAGCTGGGCGAGGGCCTCATTCGCGCACGCCTCGTGGCAGCAGTCATGGCCGTGGACGGCGTCTACAACGTGATAGTGGACTCGCCTGAAGCCGACCTGCCTGCCACGCCCATCGAGTACCTGGACATCGATGCCGCGGTGGCCACGCTGGTCCACCGGGTGAAGGGTCGCAGCTACCAGGACCGCCGGCAAGCACCCGAGGGCGAGGCCGAACCGGCGACCCCGGCCATCGACAAGACCGAGTGGAGCTTCTGATGGAGAGCCGCCTGGGACCGTGGCTCGTGCGCATGCTGCCCAGCGTGCGCCGGAAGAAGGATGACAGCATCCTTGCCGGCCTGCTGGACGCCTGGGGCCTCTCCCTGGACGCGGCCAAGGACGCCATCACCCGCCTGCGCCGGCGGGGCTTCGTCTGGCAGCTGGGGGACGGCACGGACCCCTACTACGCGGACGCCCAGCGCGGCCAGGACCTCAACCTGCACGCCCTGGACCGGGGCACGCGGCGCTTGTCTGAAGAGACGGATGCCCATCTCTGGCAGCGCCTGTCCATCCTGCCGGCAGCCCGCCAGTACGCCGGCAGCGCCATGGGGATGAAGTACCTGGTGGAGGACGTGCTGGGCCACACCCTCTCGGCTCTGACCGTTTACGCAGACGACCCGCAAGCGCGCATCGTGCGGACGGCGCTGGACGACAAGGGACAGGTGGAGGTGGAACGGTCGCATCTCTTCAGCTCAGCCGACCAGGCGGACGAGGACACGGACGGGATCCGCCAGACCCGCCTGTTCAGCCAGGCCGACGTGGACATCCGCTTCACTTTCTGGCTGACTGTTGAAACCGCAGCCGCCCTGGACGCCGAGGAAGAGGCCCGTATCATCGAGCTCATCAACGCCGAGAAGCCCGCCCACACGGCGGCTGTCGTGCATTTCGTGGAGGCCTAGCCGTGGACAAGTACCTGTTCTTCTCCGGTGACAAGCCCACGCTTGAGGACGAGAATTTCAGCCGGGACGCACTCATCCAGGCCATCCTGGACCGCACGGGAGACCTCTTCACCGATGGCGTGATCACGGGCTTCAGCCTTGGCAAGGTGGGCAGCGATCTCGTCATCGCCCCTGGCGTGGCGTACCAAGACGGCGAGCGCATTGCCAGCGCGGCACCCGTCACCCAAGGCTGGCCGGCTATCTCCAGTTACGTGTTCGTCGGCTACACGTTGATGGACGGTGCTTCGAAGACCCATTTCGTTACGGGCGAAGCGCACCAAACGCGGCGTGTGCATGGCTTCGCCGTGCGCCTGAGCACGTCCTCTGTGCCAGGGCCCTGCGAGGTGGTGGTTGGTCGCGCCCTGGAAAGCGGCACTGTGGAGGATCTGCGCCCTTTCGCACAGGTGGTGAGCGACCCCCGCATCCACCAGCAGGGCACGGACACGCACACCACGGCGGCGGCCTTCCACGTGGGCTACCAGGATGAGGCGAATCCGGGAAGCCCGGCGCTCACCGTGGCCAATGCTCTGGCCGAGCACCCCGAACTTCTGCTGCTTTTCCGCCACGGCATCCTCAACCTGCAGGATGGGCATGGAGACCGGGTGGTGGAGACGCGGAAGATCCCGTCCAAGCCAGGCACGCCCATTCTCAGCGAGGACAACCTGGCGCTGCAAGTGCTGTCAGAGGCCCCGGAGCGTAGCACGGCGCTGAAAACGGCCCTGGACACCTACATGGCCGCGCGGATCAGCGTGGAAACCCTGACCTCGCATGTGAGCGAGCTGGACGGCTACCGGGCCCTCATCAACGCCAAGCGCCTCTTGGGCTATACGCTGGGCCAGATTCGCGGCACGCAGGCGGTGGGCGGTAGCCTGGACCTGGAGGTGGTGGCGGCCAAACAGCAGGCCATTCTGTCGGGCGCGGCCGGCGTGGGGCGAGAGCAGGGCAGCCTGTCCATCGTGACGGGATCGGCCACGGCCACGGGCGCGGGGACGGCCCTGGGCTCCAGCCTGGAAGGCCAGACCCTCCTCTTGCACGCCGATGGGCTGGTGAAGGAGGTGGTGGTCCAGAGCGTCAACGTACCCCTTCAGACCCTGACCCTCTCCACCCCGGCCGACGCGAGCGAACCTGCCGCTTGGTTCTACCTGGCCAAGCCCTCCACCCTGGGCTTCGGCAGCGATGTGGCCACGGCCCAGGAGATGCTGGCGGCCGTCGATGCCACCAAGGCAGCCAAGAACGCCACCCGCATCGAGGTCCTGCAGACCAAGGCCGGTCATGCGAACACGGTCCTGGAGCTCTTCACGGACGGGCAGGAGGGCCAGGCCGAGGCCTACGCCCTGCGCCTGTCCTGGGACAAGCCGGCGCTGGTGGACTTGGAGGAGATCCGCGGCTACCGCGTGCGGGTCTATGAGCTCAAGCACACGCGTACGCACCTCCCCGCGGCGATCCCCAAGGACGTGCTGGAAAACGTCCACGTGGACCTCATCCACCGGACCCATGAGTCCTCGACCATCCCGAGGCAGAAGCGGGAGGAGGTGCAGGCCGCGGACACGGTAGGAACTGGCTCCACGACCAGCCTCGTGAAAGTGGCCGGCACGGCCGTCTTCCAGCCGGGCACGCGCGTGGAGGTGGGCGGTGTATCGCGCGTGGTCAAGTCCTTCAACTCCTCCACCCGCTCCCTGGAGCTCCTCACCCCGCTGCCTGCCCCACCGGCCATCGGCCAGGCCCTGACGAGTTTCCATTTGACCTGGGACGGCGACATCTGGACCGAACGCCTGCAGTGGTCCATCCGCGGCGGCCAGCACCTGGTGATCTATGTCCAGGCCGTGACCGAGTTCGACGTGGGCGGGGACTGGTCGGCAGGGCTGGAAGTGCTGACGGACGAGCTGGAGAATGCCGCGGGCGAGACCCTGGCCCAGATCCTGGCGCGCCGGCGCAGTCAGGATCGATCCCGTTTCGAAGTGGAGCGTGACCGCATGGCCACG
>JBAYTZ010000030.1 GCA_041675285.1 Candidatus Delongbacteria bacterium | reverse complement strand
TTTCTCACCCGCCAGAGTCAGCCCGCCTCCCGGCGGGCTTCCGCTGGCGGCAGTTCATCCTTCCTGCAACCGCGTAGTTGGTTCCGCCTGACGGCGTCACCACCTGGTTCTGGTTCAGGCCTGACGGCCTTCACCTCACGTGACACAAATCGTCATCGAGTCTATTTGTCTTCGAGCTCAAACCGACTTCTGGAATCTCGAGGCCCAATCAAGGCAAATCCAATTCTGTCTCTGTGCCTCTGTGCCTCTGTGGTGAAAGATCCCCGCCCGGGCGCGCGGCGGCTACTCGATGAAATGCAGGATGCGGCCCCAGCGGATCACCTGCCAGAACTCCTCGTTCAGCTTGGTGGTATCGAATGAGAAGTAGATGATCCAGGCCTTGCCCACGATGTTCTCTTCCGGCACGAAGCCCCAGTAGCGGCTGTCCGCGCTGCGGTCGCGGTTGTCGCCCATCATGAAGTAGTGGTTCTGCTCGAAGGTGTAGCTCGTGGCGGGCTGGCCGTCCAGTTGAAAGCCGCCGGCCGCGTTGGTGGTCAGGCTGTGGCCTTCCAGCTGGATGGAATCCTTGTAGAGGCGCCAGGTCTCCGGCGAGAGCTCCACGCTCATGCCCTTGGCCGGCACCGTCACCGGGCCCCACTGGTCCTTGTTCCAGCCGCTGCCGCCGGGCCAGATGTAGACGTCGTGGAAGTCCGGGGGCAGCACCTGACGCATGGCGAACTGCTGCTCGGCGGGCGGGGCGAACTCCGCGCCGTCCACGAAGGGCCGCTTGTCCTGGAGCTGGATGCTCTGCCCGGGACCGGCCACCAGCCGCTTGATGTAGTTGGTGAGCGGGTCCTTGGGATAGCGGAAGACCAGGATGTCGCCAGGCTTGGGGTCCCGGATGGCCGGCAGTTCGACATAGGGGATGTCGAAGCCGAAGCGCGTGAAGGGAACGCCGATCCAGTCCGGCGTGCGCATGCCGTAGACGAACTTGTTCACCAGCAGGAAGTCGCCGATGAGCAGGGTGCGCTCCATCGAACCCGAGGGGATGCGGTAGGCTTCCACCACCATGGCGCGGAAGAAGAACAGGAAGAGCACCATCGAGCCCACGAACTCGAGCCAGTAGCGCGTGGGACCCTTGC
Source organism: Candidatus Delongbacteria bacterium (assembly GCA_041675285.1). Taxonomy (NCBI): domain Bacteria; phylum Candidatus Delongiibacteriota; species Candidatus Delongbacteria bacterium. The sequence continues at coordinate 9,696 of JBAYTZ010000030.1, read as the reverse complement.
GCTCGCGCTTGGTCTGCTCCTTGTCGCGATGGGCCGCGCGGCGCGTGCGGCGCCACTCGCGCCAGGCCTTGGGCTGCAGGGGATTGTCCACCAGGGCCCAGGTGAAGGCCAGGACGATCAGCCAGGGAATCCAGTTCATGCCTTGCCTTTCCCGATCAGCGAGCGTCAGCGCTCGATCTTGAGCATGGCCAGGAAGGCTTCCTGCGGAATCTCCACGGAACCCACCTGCTTCATGCGCTTCTTGCCTTCCTTCTGCTTCTCCAGCAGCTTGCGCTTGCGGCTGATGTCGCCGCCGTAGCACTTGGCCGTCACGTTCTTGCGCATGGCCTTCACCGTGGTGCGCGCGATGACCTTGGTGCCCAGCGCGCCCTGGATGGCCACCTCGAAGAGCTGACGCGGAATCAACTCCTTGAGCTTGATGCACATCTTGTTGCCCCAGTCCCAGGCCTTGTCCAGGTGGACGATCATCGAAAGGCTGTCGACGGGCTCGCCGTTGATCATGATGTCCAGCCGCTTGAGCTGGCTCTCGCGGAAGTCCAGCAGCTCGTAGTCGTAGGACGCGTAGCCCTTGGACATGGTCTTGAGGCGGTCGTAGAAGTCGAACACGATCTCGGCCAGCGGGAACTCGTAGACCAGCGAGGCGCGCGTGGTGTCCAGGTACTCGGTGGACTTGAAGATCCCGCGGCGGTCCATGGCCAGCTTCATGATGTTGCCGATGAACTCGACGGGCGTGATGATCGTGGCCTTGATGAAGGGCTCGCGCACGTACTCGAGCTTCTCCCCGCGTGGGAAGTCCGCCGGGTTGTCCACCACCTCCTCGGGCTTGCCCGGCTGCTTGACCAGGTACTCCACGTTGGGCATGGTGGTGATGATGTCCAGGTCGTACTCGCGGTCCAGCCGCTCCTGGATGATCTCCATGTGCAGGAGGCCCAGGAAGCCGCAGCGGAAACCGAAGCCCAGGGCCAGGCTGGTTTCCGGCGTGTAGACCAGGGCCGAGTCGTTGAGGCAGAGCTTGGCCAGCGCGTCGCGCAGCTCCTCGTAGTCGTCGGCGGAGACGGGGTAGAGGCCCGAGAACACCATGGGCTTGACTTCGGCGTAGCCCTCCAGCGCCTGGGTGGCGCCGCCCCGGCGCAGGGTGAGCGTGTCCCCCACGCGGGCGTCCTTGACGTCCTTGGAGCCCAGGATGACGTAGCCCACCTCGCCGGCCGTGAGGATCTGGCCGGGAATGCGCTTCATGGTCAGCGTGCCCACTTCGTCGATCTGGAAATCCCGCGGCTTGTGCATGGAGCGCAGCTCGGCGCCCGCGGCCACGGTGCCGTCCACCACGCGCACGTAACCCACGGCGCCGCGGTAATTGTCGTAGAGGGAGTCGAAGATCAGCGCGCGCAGCGGCGCCTCCAGGCTGCCCCGGGGGGCGGGCACCCGGCGGACGATCTCCTCGAGCAGCAGTTGGCAGTTGAGGCCGGTCTTGGCGCTCACCTTCACCACGTCGTCGGCCTCGCAGCCGATCAGCTCGGTGATCTGGTGCACGACTTGCTCGGTCTGGGCGCCGGGCAGGTCAATCTTGTTCACCACGGGAATGATCTCCAGGCCCTGGGCCACGGCCGAGTAGAGGTTGGCCAGCGTCTGGGCCTCGACGCCTTGGGCGGCGTCCACCACCAGCAGCGCGCCTTCGCAGGCGGCCAGGCTGCGGCTGACTTCGTAGGCGAAGTCCACGTGGCCCGGGGTGTCGATGAGATTCAGCCGGTAGCTGACACCGTCGGCGGCCAGGTAGTTCATGGCCACCGGGTGGGCCTTGATGGTGATGCCGCGCTCCTGCTCCAGTTCCATGTCGTCCAGCACCTGCTTGCGCATTTGGAGCGGCGGCAGCGTGCCGGTCAACTCGAGCAGGCGATCGGCAATGGTGGATTTGCCGTGATCGATGTGCGCGATGATGCAGAAATTGCGGATGCGTTCCTGCACCGCGTGCCCCCCTATCAGGCAGCGGGACTCGGCTGCCCGGTCCCGCTGCGGAAAAACTCGCCATTTGACGCCGCGCGAACCCGCCGGGTTCCGCGGCCACCCGCCAACCTGCCTAAACGGCCATGATGTCCGTTTCCTTCACGCGCACCAGCTCGTCGACTTTCTTGATGTGCTGGTCGGTGAGGTCCTGGACTTCCTTCAAGAGGCGGTGCTCGTCGTCCTCGGAGATCTCGCTGGCCTTGAGGGCCTTTTTGAGATGCTCGTTCATGTCGCGCCGCACGTTGCGCACGGCCACGCGGCCTTCCTCGGCCAGCTTGTGCACGTGCTTGACGAGGTCCCGGCGCCGCTCTTCGGACAACTCGGGCAGCGGCACGCGCACCACCATGCCGTCGTTGGAGGGGTTCAGGTTCAGGTCCGAGTTCTGGATCGCCTTCTCGATGGCCGAGATCAGCTTGCGCTCCCAGGGCTGGATGACGATCAGCCGGGGTTCGGGGCAACTCAGGTTGGCCACCTGGTTCAGGGGCGTGGGCGTGCCGTAGTAATCCACCCGGATGGGGTCCAGGATGGCCGGCGAGGCCTTGCCCGCCCGAACGGAGCTGAAGGTGTGCTTGACCTCTTCCACCGCGCGGTCCATGTGGTGCTTGCACTTCTCGATGATGTCGTGGCTCATGCGCGCTCTCCGGAAATCAGGGTTCCCAGGTCCTCTCCCAGGATCAACCGGCGCAGGTTGTCCGGCTCGTTCATGTTCAGTACCCGCAGGGGCAACCGGTTGTCCATGCACAGGCTGATCGCCGTGCTGTCCATCACCTTCAGCCGCCTGGACAGGACGTCAAGGTAGGTCAATCGGGGAAAAAACTCCGCGTCCGGCTGGGTCATGGGGTCGGCGCTGTAGACGCCGTTCACCTTGGTGCCCTTGATGATCACGTCGGCGCGGATCTCGCTGGCGCGCAGCACGGCCGCCGTGTCGGTGGAGAAATAGGGGTTGCCCGTGCCGGCGGCGAAAATCACCACCCGGCCCTTCTCCAGGTGCCGCAGGGCCCGCCGGATGATGAAGGGCTCGGCCACGCGCGTGATGGTCAGCGCGCTCTGCACCCGGGTGGGCACTCCCGCCTTTTCCAATGCCTGCTGGAGGGCCATGGAGTTGATCACCGTGGCCAGCATGCCCATGTAGTCGGCCGTGGTGCGGTCCATGCCCGAGGCCGCGGCGCTGATCCCGCGGAAGATGTTGCCCCCGCCGATCACCAGCCCGATCTCCACGCCCAGGGCGTGGATGCTGCCCACTTCTTCCGCCACGCGGCGCAGGGTGGGTTGGTCGAGTCCGCCACCCTTCTCCCCGGCCAGCGCCTCGCCGGACAGTTTGAGCAAGATGCGTTTGAAGACTGGCTGCTCCATGGGGCGGATCCTCATGAAAGCGCCCGCCGAAGCGGGCGCCTGTGCCTACTGGCCGATGATGAACGCGGCGAAGCTTTCCACGACGACCTTGTCGTCGAGCTGCTTGCCCAACTGGTCCACCACCTGGTGCACCGTGCTCTTCTCTTCCTTGAGGAAGGCCTGCTCCAGCAACGTGGACTCGGCATAGAACTTGTTCAGCTTGCCCTGGGCGATCTTGTCCACCATCTGCTCGGGCTTGCCTTCGGCGCGGATCATCTCGCGGTAGAGGTTCAGCTCGTGCTCGACGACGGCGGGGTCGATGCTGTCACGATCGACGCCCTTGGGCGTGTAGGCCACCACCTGCAGGGCCAGGTCGTTGACCAGCTCCTGGAAGGCGGGGGCGACGACGCTCGCCGGCTTGTCGCAGGCCACGGCGATGATCACGCCGTGCTTGTCGCCCAGGTGGATGTAGGTGTGCACCTTGCCCTGGCGCCCGGCGGGAATGGCCAGGACACAGAAACGCCGCACGCCCATCTTCTCGCCCAGCTTGCCCACCATGTCGCTCAGCTGGTCGGCCAGCTTGATGGCCGGGTTCTGCACGGCGGGCAGGTCCAGCAAGGCTTCCACGTCGGCCGGGCGCTTGGCGAGGGCCTGGGCCGCGCAGTCCAGCGCGAAGGCGCGGAAGTCCGGCGTGCCGGCCACGAAATCGGTCTCGGAGTTGAGTTCCAGCAGCACGCCCGCGCGGCCGTCGTCGGCCAGCAGGCAGACCACCTTGCCTTCGTTGGCTTCGCGGTCGGCGCGCTTCTCGGCGGTCTTCAGACCCTTCTTGCGCAGGAAGTCCACGGCCTCGTCCAGGCTGCCATTGGATTCGGCCAGCGCCTTCTTGCAATCCATCATGCCCGCGCCGGTCATCTGGCGGAGCTTCATCACGTCCTTGGCGGAGATCTCCATGAGGGAATCCTGTGGATTTCGGGGTTGACGACTACTCGGCGGACTCGGCGCCGGCTTCCTGGACGGGCGCGGCGGGAGCCTCGGGGGCTGCCGGGGCTGCCGGGGCTTCCGCTGCCGCGTGGGCAACGGGGGCCGCATGGGCTTCGGGAGCGTGGCCCAGGGGGGCCTCGTCCGGACGACGCTTGCGGCGCCGCGGCGCGGTCTTGGAATCCCCGCGCTCGGGAGCGTGCTGCTCGCCTTCCTGGCCGAAGCCTTCCTTGCGCAGGCTGCGGGCCTCGTCCACGGCGTCGGCCAGGCACTTGGTGATCACGGCGATGCTCTTGAAGGCGTCGTCGTTGGCCGGGATGACGTAGTCGATCAGGTCGGGATCGGAGTTGGAATCGCAGATGGCGAAGACCGGGATGTGCAGCTTGCGGGCCTCGCTGACGGCGATGGCTTCGCGCACGGTGTCCACCACGAAGATGGCGCCGGGCAGGCGCTTCATGGTGCGGATGCCGCCCAGGGTCATTTCGAGCTTGCCCTTCTGGCGCTCGATCTGGAGGATTTCCTTCTTGTTGATCCGCTCGTAGGTGCCGTCCGTCTGCTTCTCTTCCATGCTCTCCAGCGTGCGGATGGAGTTGCGGATGGTGCGGAAGTTGGTCAGCATGCCGCCCAGCCAGCGCTCGCTGACATAGTGCATGCCGCAGCGCGTGGCCTCGTCCTTCATCACGTCCTGGGCCTGGTCCTTGGTGCCCACGAAGAGCACATCGCCGCCCTCGGAGACGATCTTGCCGATGCGATTGGCGGCATCTTCGAGCAGGACGGCGGTCTTCTTGAGGTCCAGGATGTGGATCCCGTTCTTCTCCATGAAGATGTAGGGGCGCATCTTGGGGTTCCAGCGGCGGGTCAGGTGGCCGAAGTGGGAGCCGGCCAGCAGCAATTGCTGCACGGTCACGCGAGACATAGGGACTCCTTTGGGTTTTGCCTCCACGTCCTTCACTTCCGGGCGGAACCCCTTGCGGGGCACCGCCGCCCGAATCCGGACGTGTGTGTCGTTGATACGTGAAGAAGGCTGCCCCGGCGGCAGCCTCTTCACGCGGGTTCACATTCGCAGTGCGGGGCCTAGCGCTTGCTGAACTGGAAGCGCTTGCGGGCGCCCGGCTGGCCGTACTTCTTGCGCTCCACCATGCGGGAGTCGCGGGTCAGGAAGCCGGCTTTCCGCAGCGGGCTGCGGTATTCCTCGTCCATCACCACCATGGCGCGGCTGATGCCCATGCGCAGGGCGCCGGCCTGGCCGGCCAGTCCGCCGCCGTTGACGGTGGCATAGATGGTGAGCTTGCCCATCAGGTTGACGGTTTCCATCGGCTGCTCGATGACCATTTTCAGGGTCTCGCGCCGGAAATGCTCCATCACCTGGCGGCCGTTGATGGAAATCTCGCCCTTGCCGGGCTCGATCCACACGCGGGCCACGCTGGTCTTGCGGCGGCCGGTGGCGTAGAAGCGCTTGTTGGAACGGGTGACCATCTTAGAACCTCAACTCGGCCGGCTTCTGCGCGGCATGGGGATGTTCGGTGCCGTTGTACACCTTGAGCTTCTTGATCAGCTGGCGGCCGAGCCGGTTGTGGGGCAGCATGCCCTTGACGGCGTGCTCGATCACCCAGGCCGGATTCTTGGCCATGGCCATCCGGAAGGTCACCGTCTTGGCGCCCTGGGGAAAGCCCGTGTGATAGAAGTAGGTCTTCTGGTCGGCCTTGTTGCCCGTCAGCTTCACCTTGTGGGCGTTGATGACGACCACGAAGTCGCCGGCGTCCACGTGGGGGCTGTAGATGGGCTTGTGCTTGCCGCGCAGAATCTGGGCAATGTGGCTGCTCAGCCTGCCCAGCACGAGGTCCGCGGCGTCCACGATGTACCAGACAGGCTGGTCGTCGCCGGGCTTGACGGTGTAGGTCTTCACCTGTCGCTCCATAAATTTGCAAGACGCAGAAGATAGGCTCCTCTCAGCACGGAGTCAAGCTTCATTGAGCTCTTTCGTGCCTTGAGCCCGGCAGACAGACCGTTGGGCGGGCGGCGGCGGCCCGGCGAACACCGGCGACGGACCGGCGGGACGACCTATTCGCCCAGGACCACCACACGATAGAAGAGAGGACCGGCTGCCGGCGAGTCCGTCCAACTGGTGGCGCCGGCGGGCAGGGTGGCCCGCAGAGAGGTTGGGCCGGGCTGGTACCAGGGCTGGGCCAAGCCGTGCACGGCGTAGCCCGTCACCTGAACGGGCCAGAGCCCGCTGGCGTCCGTGACGGGGGCCGTCCAATCCAGCCGGGTGCCCAGCGGCCCGGGGCTGAGGCGCAGGTCCGTCACCGCCGCCGGCACCAGGGAGCCGGGCAGCACGGAAAAGCGCGCCGTGTCACAGGCGTAGAGACCCTGGGGATCCAGCGCGCAAAAGCTCAAGTCGGCGGCGCCTGTCCAGCCCGCCGGATAGAGCACGCGCACGCTGCGCGTCACGGCGTTGAACTCCGTGGTGATGGGCGGGGTCACCTCCACCCACCAGTCCAGCGCGCCGGGTTCCTCCTGGGGGTCGGTGCCGCAGGCGTCCAGCTGGATCACGGCGAAGGCCTGGCCGCTCTCCACCAGCTGGTCGGGCACCTGCACGACGGGCGGCGTGTCCCGCTCCAGCCGGACGATGGCGCCCTGCTGGATCGAGAATTCCATTCCGCCGGGGGTCAGGGCCTCGATCTCGAACCAGCCGTTGAACCAGCCCGACCAGCCCCAATTCAGGTGGAAGAGACCGTCCTGCAGCCCATCCAGCACGAAGGCGTGACCGCCGGAGCCGTAGCCGCTGTCCAGCACGGGCCGGCCGGCGTTGATCTCCTGGCTCAGGCGCGTGGCCCAGGCCGCGCCGGGAAACTGGGTGTGCTGGATGAACTCGGCCACGGCGGGATAGCGGAAGTGGTTTTCCAGGGCCAGCAAAGCGTTGTGCCAGCCCGTGCCCACATAGGCGCCGGAGCCGTCCGGGGCGTAGTCCATCTCCACGGCCACGCCGCAGTGGTACTGCAGCAGCGCGCCGGCGGGCGTGCCCGCGTCGTCCGGCATGGCCGCCCAGTTGTAGGTGGTGGTTTCGAAACTGGCGCTCTGGCTGCCGTAGGTGGGATGCACGTAGCTGTGGGAGCCGGCGCCTGTGTCCGGCCACTCCCAGAAGTTCATGATCTGCGCCATGGCCGTGGCCACGCAGCCCGACCAGACGTGGCCGCCGGGGCCGGCGGGATCCGCCGGACAGTACTGGTTGTAGGGCCAGCCCTGGTCCCAGGTGCTGGTCAGCAGGGGATCCACGGTCTCGCCCTCGCGGGCGGCCTGACCCGCCTCCAGCGCCTGCCAGGCCGCCAGGGCCGCCGGGTGGCTCCAGGAATGGGCGCGCGCCCACTCGGCGTCCAGGCGCTGCAGTTCCAGCCAATCCAGCAGGGCCGGCAGTTCCGTCGGCCAGGGCGCGGCGCCTGTCTCCGACCAGGCGGCCACGGGCGGCAGGCGGTCGTCGCCGCGTAGCAGGACGAAGCCGCCCCCCTGGAAGGTCGCCAGCCAGAGGGCCGGTTGGCCGTCCGGCGCAGGCGCCAGGGGCTGCAGGCTCTCCAGCAGGACGGAACCGCCCCGGGCGCTCAGGAGGGCCTGGGCGGCGGCGGCGGCACGCGGGGCATCCACGGGCGCGGCGGCGCCGATTCCCACCAACAGCAGACTGAGCGACAGGCTGGTTCGCAGCATCCGGGGCATCCTTTCGTGAGGGGTGGTCGGGCGGGGGAAGCTGGGATTGCCTGGGCAGGCCTGCAAGCCCAAAGTGCCGCGCATCAAGAGCGTCGCAGCAGGGCCAGAGCCTCCAGCCGCTCCGTGCCGGGCAGCATGTCGTGGCCCGCGAGGGATTCCACCTGCCAGGCGGGATCGGCCAGTAGTCCGTCCAGATCCCGGGCCAGGCTGCGCGGATTGCAGCTTAGGTACGCCAGCGCGCGCGGCTTCAGCTGGTTCAGCAGCTGAAGGAGGGTGGGATCCAGCCCGCGGCGGGGCGGATCCACGATCACCAGTTCAGGCTCGAAGAGTTCCAGACTGGTCAGGCACTCTTCCACCCGGCCGCGGGTGACCGCGATCTCCTCCCGGCCGTCGGCGCGGGCGGCTTCCATCAGCGGCAGCTGGCTGGCGTGTTCCGACTCCAGCAGGAAGAGCGGCTGGGTGCGCGTCACGCTGAGTCCGATGGCCCCGCAGCCGCAGTAGAGGTCGGCCACGCGCGCCGCGGCCCCAAAGCCCCGGACCCATCCATCCAGCTCCGCCAGGATCGAGCGGAACACAGTCAGGTTGGCCTGGATGAAGGAGGTGGCGCTGACGGCCACGGGGGTCTCCAGGAAGCGGCAGGGCACGTGGAATTGGCCCTCCAGTAGCTGGGTCCGGGCGCCCAGCACGCTGTTGCCCGGCGTGGGGTTGAGGTTCTGGGCCACGCAACGCAGCTCGGGAAAGGCCGCTCGCAGGTCGCGGGCCAACTCCTCCAGCGCCGTCTGCCAGCCGCCCTCGGCGTGGGGTGTCACGAAGCAGGCCAGCTGGCGGCCGTCGGGCAACACGCGCAGCAGCAGGTAGCGCAGGAAGCCTGTGGCCTTTCCCTCGTGATACACCGGCAGGCCGTGGCGGGCCACACCCTGGCGCACGGCCTCCAACACGGGCTCCAGGCGCGGGTCGTGCTCGCGGCAGTGGCGCAAGTCGATGAGCCGGTGGCTACCGGGCTGGTAGATCCCCAGCCGCGCCTCCCGGGCCGCCTTGTCCCAGCCGAAGACCAGTTTGACACTGCCGCGGTAGCCCGTCCGGGCGGTTGCGGGCCGCAGCTGGATGTCCTCCAGCGGAACGGGCAGTCGTTCGCGCAGCCGCGGCGCAGTCGCCAGCTCGGACTGCAGGGCCCGGGTCTTGACGACCAGCTCCTCGGCGTAGCTCAGGGTGGCGAAAGGACCGGCAAGGCAATGGGCGCAGGCGCGCGGCTCGTCTGTCTCGATCATGGGCATCCGTTCGTTTGTGGCTGCAACTTGGCAATTGCGCGGGCTGCGGGCCCAGTGCCCGTCATCCCCCGGCTCAACCGGGGGATCCCATGGCACAGCGCCTGTCATCCCAGCGAAAGCTGGGATCCCATGGCGTGTGCAGGCGAAGCCGCCTCCCTTCCCTCGCGCCCCGCGAGGGAAGGCGCGACCCGGCAACACCGGGGCGCGATGGGATGGGGGCGCTCCACGTCAACTGCCCGCCAGCGCAACGACTGCCGGGCGCCGTGTTTTCCACCTTTCTGCTGGCGCCAGAAATGGACACTGCTCTGGCACCAACCTGGCACCGACCTGGCACCGGCCTGGCACCGACCTGGCACCGACCTGGCACCGACCTGGCACCGACCTGGCACCGACCTGGCACCGACCTGGCACCGACCTG
>JBAYTZ010000029.1 GCA_041675285.1 Candidatus Delongbacteria bacterium | reverse complement strand
GTGGTCGATCTCGCCCTTCTGCGCCATCAGGGAAAGCGGCGCGCGCATGTCGGTTTCCATGAGCAGCAGGCCCTCGCCCTCCGAGTCGTTGGGCTTGCCCAGGTGCGGCAGGGCCGCCAGGCGACAGGCCTTGCCCGCCGCATAGGTGGCGCGCACCTTCTCGACGCGGTTGTAGGCGCTTCCTTCCGGGCAGCGGTTGTTGCTGCTGCCGAAGATCAGCCCCAGGCCGGGCTCGTTGCGCATGTGGATCAGGTTCTCGGTGACCAGGATGGTCTGCTGGCCCACGTTCCACTCGGGGCAGAGCTTGGAGACGTTCGGCGCCGACTTGGCCAGCAGGCTCTCCTGGACCTTCAGTGCCGCATATCGGCCCGCCACCGTGGAGGTGATGCGGTTCCAGTAGACGGTGCCAGCCATGTCCGTGTACTGGGCCTCGCCCACCGGGATCACGGCGTTCTGGTCCGCCACCGTGGCGATGAGCGCCTGGATCGTCGCCACGTAGGTGGAGACCTCGCCCGCCGTCGGCTTCAGGGGATCGGCCACCACCATGCGCGGCACGTCCAGGAAGGCGAAGCGCTCGCCTAGATTCGACGTGACCATGGTGTTGCAGCTGGTCAGGATGGCCGCCCAGAGAGTCAGCGTGTCCGCGCCCACGAAATGCACCCAGTTGACATCCGTGAAGTCCTCGCTGGCCGTGATGCCCGCCGTGACATCGCCGTTGGCCAGAGTCAGGCCGTCGTTGCCCCCCGTCAGCGCCGCCGCTCCGCTCGCGGCCACCAGCGTGTCGTTCAGCTTGACGGCCGCCACCAGGGACTGGCCGGCGTTGATGGCGTCCACCAGGGCCTGGTTGGTCGTGCCCGTGAAGGCATGGACCGTGTCGGTGTCGGGATCGACGATCTCGATCGTGCGGTCCGCGCCGTTCGCCGTCACGCTCACTGAGACGCCGTTCCACCAGGCGCCCGGGTAGTAGCCGTCGAGGCGAATGCCGCCTGCGGAGAGCGTGCGCGTGGCCTTGGCCATGGCGCTGCCCGCCAGGCGCATGGCGTAGATGACCGTGGAGCCCGCATCCAGGCGCTCCAGGAGGGCCTGCAGCAGCGGGCCGGACTTGAACAGGTCCAGGGCGCTGCGTTTGTCACTGATGATGGCGCGGGACAGCTTGTCGCCGCCCCCCGCCGCGCCGGCCACGAACTCGACGGCCGTCGGCTTCTGGCTCATGCCCGCCTTGCCCGAGAAATACTCGGTGTAGACGTCCTTGATGATCTTGCCCATGATGCCTCCCTACTGCTTCTGCGCCGGAGCCGCGAGCCACGCGGTCACCAGGGCCTCGAACTCCACCGGATCCACCAGGGCCGTCCGGGTCAGCCCGTGCTCGGCCAGGACGCCCGCCGCAACGGTTGCCGGGATCTTCAGCCGCTTGATCACCGTGGCTGCGCGCTGCTGCGTGAACTGGGCCGGAGCTCCTTGGCCGCCGCCGCTCGTCTCGGTCCCTTCCTGGGGCTTGTCGCCTGCCTTCATGCTGGGCTCCTAATTCAGTTCGATGCTCTGGGAAATCGTCTCGATCAGAGGCGCGCGCTGGACCTCGTCCACCACTTCCGCCCAGAGTTCCACATCCAGTGTCCGCTGGGCCTCGAAGGGCAAGCGCGTGAGCTGCAGGCCCTGGTCGCTCTCGCCCAGAAAGCGCAGGCGCTCCAGGTGGACGGGGGTCAGCGTGATGGAGTCCACCAGATCCAGGGCCTGTCCATTAGCATGCCGGCGCAGGAACGTCTGCACCGTCTCGGACACTTTGTCCAGCACCGTCGCGCCGCTCTTGCCGCTCATGGCCGCGCTGCGCAGCGTCAGGCGCAGGGTCAGTCGGCGCGCCCAGGCCTTTTGGTAGACCCACTCCTGGGCCGCGTTGTCCCACTCCTTCACGTCGTAGCGCCCCGTCCCCTTGCCCTGCAGGCGCTCGGCCGTCTTCGTGACCAGCAGATAAGGCCAGGGTTCGCCCGCCTGCGTCCAGGCCAGCTCGTCCTTGAAGACGTGCAGGACCGGATTCAGCACCACTAGGTGCTCGGCGAAGGCGCGCTCCACGATCATGCCAGGTGCTTCTCCACTGCTTTGAAGGCCAGTTCCACCGCGTGCTGGACCGTTGTCGGGGCCATGGCCACGCCCATCATCCAGGCCGGCTGCATGAAGGGCTTGGGCTTGGGATGCACGTAGAAATAGGTCCGGGACTCGCCCTGTGGGATCTTGTGGCGGATGAGCCACTCCCGCAGGCCAGGCACGTTCTCGACTTTGACGAAGTGGCCCACGGTGCCGAACTCCACCGGCGCCGCGTACTCGCTGGGCGTGCCCACCAGCACCGTGAGCGGACCCAGCACCAGGATGTGGAGGGAGGCCCGAAGCGCGCCCAGGTCGATGGCGCCCTCGTCCGTCAGACTGCGCTTAGCTTGGGTCTGCACGACCTTGGCGATCTCCAGGATGGCCATGGCCAGGCTGCGTGCCAGGACGGACGGGAAGGCCGCCAGCAGCTTCTGCGTCTTGCCCAGTGCCTTCTTGTCCAGCAGCATGGTCACGCCGTCCAGCATCACACGCTCCCGTGGAGCTGCTTGGGCGTGAGTTCCAGGTGCGTCACCGTGCCGAAGAGATTCCGGGGCACGACATCCTCCACCTGGTAGCGATGGCCGCCATGCGTGAACTCGTCACCTTCCGCCACCACCGTGTCCGGGCCCACCACCACCAGCAGCTCGTGCCCTTCCTGCAGCAGGTCCTCCGGGGCCTTGGCGGTGAGGACGGCCGGGACGGCCACGGGGGATCCGAACTCGGGTGCCGGATCCCCCGCAAAGCCCGAGGCGGGGGGGGCTTGACGCTGGCGGAGCTGGATGACGTCGCCCGTCGATGCCAGCAGGCGTGCCACATCCGCCAGGGCCAGGATCGCCTCGGACGCCGTCAGATAGCTCATGTGGAAGCCGCGTCGGATGTGATCACGGATCCGCGTTCAAAGAGCAGGGATTGCAGCGCCGCCTGGCGATCCGACTCGCCCATCTCCACCAGGCGCTGGTATTCACTCTGGGCATGGCTGAGCAGCTCGCGCCAGGCGCCGGCTGCGCGAGTCGTGTCGATCTCGATGGCGCCGGCCTTGAAGCTCGGGCGCCGGGCAGCCTTGGCGATCTCGATCCGGCAGCACGTGGGCGTGGCGGCCAGGAGCAGGAGCTCCAGGTCCAAGTCCGTGAGCTCCGGCGTGACCGTCTCCTGGTCCGCCTCCATCAAGTAGGCCACTTCGAAGTCCCGGTTCATCAGGGCCAGGCCCCGCTTCAGGGCATTGCGCAGCTGGTCGGTTGTCAGGTCGACTTCATCCGCCGCGACCAATTCGCCGCGAAGCACCTGGATCAGCTGCGTGACCGTTGTCGCCATGGGTCACCTACCGCCGGCCACCGGAAGAGGTCCGGATGGTCGCCCTCGACGTGCGCGCCGGCGGCGCCGTGTCCAGAGTGGCCGGCGTGTCGTCACCAAAGGGATCAGGCGTCGGGGCACTCGCACCGCCTTCATCTTCGGCCTCGTCGTCGTCCACGCGCAGAAGCGTCACGCCGCCCAGGCTGTCATCGCCGGCGCCAGGGTTCGTGGTGTCACCGTTCCCAGCGCCGCCAGCGGGATTGATGTCTCCGCCAGTACCGTCGCAGCCCACGGCGCCTGTCTTGTCCACGCCATCCGCCGTCATGCCGAGGACGGGCGTGAGCGCCGGGGCGTCGCCGTCGACGATCTCCACCAGGTCCGTGCGCTCGGCCACTTCCACCGGCACGCCGTCCGGGAAGTGCGTGAAGCGATCGGGATGCAGCACGTGCTCGCCGATCACCACGATTGAGCCGATGGCCTTCACCTTTTGCATGAGTCCTCCTGTCCGGGGAAGAGAGAGCGCCGGCCGGGAAAGCCCCGACCGGCCACTGACCACGTCGCTTAAGCTTAGGCCGTGATGACGACCTTGAAGACCAGGTCGGGGCGCGTGATGCCCATGGCGCACTCTTGCCAGGACAGGAAGCTCACCTTGAAGCCCTTGCGCTCGGGGTCGACCTTCAGGGGCGTCCGGATGGCGTACTTGCCCACCTCGGCGTCCGGGATGAGGATCACCTCATCCGTCTTCATGGACGCGCTGTTGATCAGGCCCGCACCCTGCAGGCGGTTGAGGATGCCCTTCTCGACGAACTCGCGCCGGGACTCGGGGTCCAGGTTGAAGTCCTTCAAGTCGATGACCCGGCTGCCACGGATGAGCAGGTAGCGGGGCGTCAGCTCCATGTCGTTGATGCGGCTGATGGCCGTGAACAGCGCCGTGTCGGTCAGCTTGCCGCCCGACACCGTGACCACGTTGGTCGTGGGCAGCGTGGCCGCCGCGGCGGACAAGAGGTCCACGATCTTTGAGTTCAGCTTGTTGCGGATGGCGCTGGCGGCATCGGTCTGCATGTCGGTGATGGCGCCGATGTTGCCATTGGCCAGGTCGCTGATGTCGACCTCGGGGTTGGCGTGGATGCGGAAGATGGGGAAGATCACCTCCGTGTCCGCGTTCACCTCCTGGCGGTGGGGCTGGCCGCCCACGCCGATGTAGAAGGCACGCAAGGCCGCGCGCTTCTGGTATTTGGCCTCATTGCCCGGCTTGAGCGTGTGCTCGGTCAGGACCAGGGGCACGATGTTCTTGCGCTCGATGTCCATCTTGATCACCGGCGCTACGGCCTCGGCCAGGGCGTAGAGGCCGCTCTCTTTGCTCAAGGACTCGGCCATCAGAGAGGCCATGGCGGCCATGAACTGCGGGTCCTTCGTGCTGTTCGTCTTCACTGTGGAGTTCTCCTTGCTTGGAGCCGGGTGGCTTGCGCCCCAGGCGATTAGGCCACCAGGCCGTGATTGGTCCACAGGACGGAGATCTCGGTCCCGTCCACGGCCAGCACACGGCCCACGATCTTGTTCGTCGCCACCGCCACCTTCAGCTTGGCCGTGGTGGCGTCGAAGGTGAGGTTGTTCCCGACGGCCGGCGTGCCCGAGAACTGGTCCGTCTGGAAGACGAAGGCCCCCGTGTCCACGACGCACGGGGTCGTCTCGGTCGCGCCCTGCGTCGCGCAATTCTTGTCCGCGCGCTTGAGGATGCCGACCGGCACGTCGGCGGCATTCGACACCACCGTGAACTCGTTGTTGCCCGTGCTCTTCAGCACCTGACCCGGCGTGCCCGGCCCCTTCAGGACGCCGTCGCCAAGCTCGATGCCGGGGTGGGAGTTGTTGTACATGATCCGCTCCTCTTACAGTTGTTTCCGCCCCGCCATCACACGGGTCGGGTGTGATGCTACTCGCTGATCTCGCCGCGCTCGCTGGCCAGCCGCTCGGCGTAGATGGCCTGGAAGCCGTCCGTGAGCTTGTCCTTCAGGCCCTTGGGCGCGGGGTCGCCCTCCGTGGCAGGGGTTGTGCTGGCATTGGCGCGCAGCTGCCCCTGGACGGCGGCTGCCGCACTGCCCCCGGCGGCGGCTGCCGCGGCCTCCTCCTCGGTGGGAGCCGTCTTGTCGGGCGCACCTGACTTGTCAGGCAGCGCACTCCAGGTGTCCTCGACGGCCTTGCGCGCCTCGTCGGACAGGGCCGCCAGCTTCTCGATCTCGGCCACGCGCGCCGCGTCGTCTGCGAACGTGCGGCCCTTTTTCTCCATCAGGACCACCAGGGCCTCGGCCGCCTTCGTGGCCGCACTCTTGGCCTTCTCGTCCTCGGCCGCTTGGAC
The DNA here is from genome assembly GCA_041675285.1 of Candidatus Delongbacteria bacterium. NCBI lineage: Bacteria > Candidatus Delongiibacteriota > Candidatus Delongbacteria bacterium. The sequence continues at coordinate 5,519 of JBAYTZ010000029.1, read as the reverse complement.
CTTGCTGGCCAGGTCCGTATTGAGGCCCGCCAGCTCCTCGGCATGACGGAGCAGCTCCTCGTGGCTCATGTCCTTCAGGGCCTTCTGGGAGGCCTGCTGGTCCTTGTTCGGGTCCATGTTGCCCGTCTCCTTGCTGATGGTGGTCAGGATCTGGATCACGCGATCCGCCGTGTCGCTGGCGGCCTGGCGGATCTTCGCACTGGTGTCCTCCAGCGTGACGGCTTCCGCCGCGAACTGGTCGACCAGCGTGTTGGTGACGATGTGGAAGGCATCCCAGGCGCGCCAGAGATCATCCCGGATCTCCTGCTGGATCAGCACCTGGCGCACGGTCTCGGGCTTGGAGCTGCCGATGTCACCGCCGTAGGACACGGCGCGCATTAGGCCGTCCGGCTCGCTCGCCATGGAGGTGATGTCGGCCTTGGGGTCGGCGGGCTCGTAGCCCTCCAGCAGGCCGGCACCCGTGAAGGTCACGCCGTGCAGGATCTCGAAGACGTCCTTGCCGTCCAGCTGCTGGCCCTTGGATTTCTTCAGGTGCTCGCACCGGTCGGCCACGGCCACGTGCTTGTGGCCGCAGATGGAGCATTCGCCCTCGGCGTACGAGCACTCCATCGAGACCTTGGTGATCAGATCCTCGTGGATGAGCTTCCTGGCCTTGGCCGCCAGCTCGTCGCTGCCCGTGAAGAGCTTTCCCGCGCAGACGACGCGCCCGCCCTCCGTCTCCTCGTAGGCCGCGCTCTCGGTCTTGCCCACGATGTCCTGGGCCTTCTGGCCGTGCTTGAGATTGATCTTGACGCCGGCGGCGCTGGGCGCAGCGGCCTTCAGCTCCTCGACCGTGAAGTGGTCGCCGTTCTTGTTGGTGCCGGCGTGGCAGAGCACAAAGGCGATCTCATGGTCCTCGCCGCCCTCCGGCTTGGCATCCGCCACGGCCACCACCCGACCGGCAACCAGGCGCGCCGTCATGCGGGCGCCCACCGCTCGGTGGGCCTTGTCCGAGGCTGCGGCCGCCATCGCGGCAATGGCCGCGGCGTCCACGGGCTCTCTGTCCTTCACGTCATCCTCCTTGGGATTGGCAGGGTTGGCCGCCTTGTCCTTCTTCGTCGTTCCGACGAACAGGTACTCCTTGGCCTTAGCCGGGGCCTGGTCCCGGTTCTTGCCGGCCAGGCTGCCATAGGAGAAGTCCTTGGTCTCCAGGCGGAGCTCGCGCCCGGCCTTCTCGAAGAGCGCCTGCATCTCGCTCTCGGTGGGATAGCTGTGGTCGCGGTAGGAGAGGATCCAGTCCGGGATGTGCTCGGCTGAGGCAAAGACTTCCTGGAAGAAGGCCGCGATGTTGGCCTTGGTCAGGTCGCCCTGGGTTTTCTCCATCCGAGTGACACTGTCGGCGTTGGGCGTGCGCCCCTCGCCCTTCACCATCACCGCGTCCACGACGTGGTAGTTGGCGCTGTAGTTGGCCGCGCTGAACTCGGTCACGTAGGGCGGGTCGAAATAGGCCAGGTCGGCCTTGACCTTGGGCAGGAACTCGCGCACGTCCAGGCGCTGCGCCGTGCAGGTGGGCCCGTCCAGCACCATGGAGTTCAGGCGCCGGATGACCTCGCCCAGGCGCTTGTGGAACTGCTCAGGCGAGTAGCCGTCCTCGCTGACCTTGCTAGTGGTGAACTGCGGAAACCAGCCGCGGGCCGAGAGCATGGTGGCGCCCAGGGCCGCCAGGGCCAGATCCTTCTTGAAGCCCTTCAAGGCGTCGACGTTCTCGCGCACCTCGTCGATGACGCCGTGGATCTCGGCCTTCCAGAACTTGTCCTTGTAGTGGTCGCGTACGAAGGTGCCGGCGGTGGGGTTGGGCTGGCAGAGGGCGTCGATCTCCTCGTCCGTCACCTGCTCAGTCTGGTTGACGAGGATGGCCCGGGCGATGTGGTGGGGCCAGTGGAGGCTGTCGTTGGAGTGGACCTGGAAGCCCTCGCGTTTCAGCATGTAGCTGACGCTGCCACCACCGGCGAAGGCGTCCACGACGGTCTTCACGCCCTCCGGGATCTGCTCGCGGATCCAGTCCAACAGCTTGCGCTTGTTCCCGATGTACTGGACGCCATGCGTCGGCGCCCCGGCGGCCTGGGCGGTCAGCTCGGGGAAGAGGGCGGCTTCGACGGTCAGGAAGTGCATGGAAATCCCGCGACTTAGGTTCATCGCGGGATACGATCCCCTGTCCGAGAGGGTCTGTCAATACTGGTGAAGAGGAAAAACGGGCTTCAGCGCAAAAACCGGTCGAACAAACCTTCAGCTAGACCATCGAGTGGTCGGAAATTTCTCCGAATGCTACACTCAGAGTGCTGACTCTCGCGTTCGCCACACGCGTACATTCCATTCGAAGGTGTAGCCACACAAGGACGCCAAGCCACAAGCCTTAGGATCTTCGGTGCGACGCCGTGCCACCATTAATGCCATTGAATCTCAATCCTACGGTTAGGGTCAGCGCAAACAAAACAGGAGCGAACCGTGAATCTCAAAGAAACCAAAACTCTCGCCCAGGAAATCGAAGAGTCTGAAGAGCAGGTAGACCAGCCGCTCTCCGCTGACCCTGGTGAAGACGTCATTGACGACCAATTCGCAAAACAGCCTTTTCGCGTAGTTTATCAGACGAACAACTTTCTTCTGCCACAGATTGCTGCACTAATAGAAGATGGCGAAGACATCACATTACGTCCTGAATATCAGCGTAGGCTGCGCTGGACGAACAAGCAGAAGTCTTTGTTGATAGAATCCCTCCTACTAAACATACCGATTCCACCCGTTTTCCTTTATGAAAACGACTTAGCACGCTACGAGGTCATGGATGGCCAACAGCGACTAAATGCGATTCGCGAGTTTCTGAGCAACCAGTTCTCCCTTCGTGGCCTCCAGATCATCTCGTCGCTGAACGGCAAGCCATATGCGCGCCTACCACCCAAGGTGAAGCGCAGTCTCGATCGAGCATCAATCTCCGCAGTGGTGCTGTTGCAGGAGTCTCAAGGCAAGATCAAGAGCGCTACTGGAAATCGGTTCTATGAACTTCGACGCTTTGTCTTCGAGCGCCTCAATACTGGTGGCAGACGACTGACAGCACAAGAGATTCGGAATGCTATCTACGGCGGCGAATTCAATAAGTTAATCGTTCAACTCTCACGCGATTCCACATTCACGCGCATTTGGGGAATTCCCCCGTACGTGGGCGCTAATCCTAACGATTACTACGAAGACGAAGCCCGTCAGGGTAACTCATTGTACAAGACAATGGGTGATTGCCAGCTGGTTCTTCGCTTCTTTGCCCTGGAAAACGAGGTTCAAATCCAAGGCTCGCTCAAAGCGATGCTTGATCGATGCATGGAGCGAAACATTAACACTTCAGTGGAAGATTGTCGCGTGTTAGGCGAGAGGTATCTAGGAGTCCTTCGCCTGGCTGACTCTCTATTCGACGGTATGCCATTCTCGTTCCGAACTAGTGAAGAGGAGTATCGACCCCTTGCTGGGATCTACGATGGTGTGATGGTTGCGCTAAGTGAAATTATCCAGCATGAGGAACGACTCATCGCAAATAAAAGTGCCGTTCAGCAGAAATACGCTCAGCTCGTCAACTCCACAAGCCATCGTGGCGCACTAACTGGTGTCGCAAGCACTTCGGCAGACATTAAAGGTCGCATCGACATCTTCCGCAATCTGTTTGCCGAGTTCATCTGACATGCCAGCGCCAGACCTGCAGGGCCCATACGATGAATTCGTAGAGCGATTGAGCGACATTCGCCGAATAGTATGCGCTATCGAGTCTTGTTACAGAGCTCCTGGAGTACTCTCCTCGCCAAGGCCAAGTGCTGACATTTCGACGATAGGTCCAACCACCAGCAATAACACCAATTCCATGGCCTTGGTGTTCCTTGCCTCTAGTTATGAGGAATTTGTTCGCGAAGAAATTTCAGAGTGCGCTCGCTTGCTCTGTAGCAAGTACCCATCACTACCGGATCCAGTCCGCCACAAGATCCGTAACTCGTACTGGACGACAACGCTTCAACGGCTAAGCCGCGACAAGAACATTCTCACAAAATCGAATCCCCAGACGCCGGATACCACTGTTCTGACAAAGATCCGTCCCATGCTCGATGCCGCGCAACTTTTTGTGATCAGCGACGACCCGTCTAGACTTGATGCAGCTACGACAGTACATCACAGCAATAACTTCCGCCCAAGAGTAGTGGATGAAATTTCGGCCCGCGTTGGGATCAGTGATCTAGTCAAAAGAACTGCCGAAGGAACGAGGGTAAAGAAGTATTTCGGAGTTGCAACAGCTGCGGAGGCCGCAAACTTCCTTCGCCCAAAGCTCGACGAGTTCTACGATCGTCGAAACGAGATTGTTCACTCACTTAGCTCTACCGCAGGCTATGGCGTCGACTACGTGTTGGACTGGATCACGATGTTCGATGCGGTAGCTGACTCGATGAAAAACGCGTTGTCGAGGGCAATCTCAACTTGGTAGTCCGAAGCTGAGCACATGATGCAAGATGCCGCAAGCGAGAGCGCACGGACACACTTGCCGTAGCGACTTAACCCCTCGCTCGTGCCAACCCGCTGCGTCAGATTCGACTTGGTCGCTCCGGGCCACTGTAAATATCGTCCCTCAGTCGCCAAGAAGTGCCTGCCACAGCGGTCGCCTCAACTCTAACGTTAGACGGACCCAACCTCACGGCTCATCCGCGCGAAGAAGTCGGCATAGTCGTCCACCTCCTCCTCGTGGATCTCGCAGGCGCTTCGGAAATAGCCGAGATGGGTTTGCCAGTACTCGAAAGCCTCGCGGTTGATCAGCTTCTCGCCGACCTCCAGCATGCGATTGATGAGGTCGGACGGGATCTCCTCATCCTCAGCATAGGCAGGATCGAACACGTAGTCCAGGCTGCCGTCCTGGGTGATCCAGGCGCCGATGGGCTGCTTGCGGCTGGAGTCCGGATCGAACTCGAAGACGTAGAACCAGAGCACTCTCACCGGCTCATCTCCCCTGTCGATAGAAGATTGGTCGTCCATTCGGTCGCCTGCTGGTCCAGTAGCGTCCGCAGAGCCGCATCCCCACCCAGATCTTTCACGGCAGCCTCCCAGGCGTGGTAGGTGGCCTCCTGCCGCTCATCCAAGTCGTGCGGATCATTCGTGCAGATGAGAAAGCGCTTGTCGCCGTCCACCTCGCGTAGCCAGCAGGATTGGCGCAAGCGCTCGGTCACCTCACCCCGAAAGACGTGTACGGGATGGCCTGCGTTCAGCATGTCCAGGATGCTCATCTCGGCGAAGAGAACGAAGTAGCGCCACGCCTGGACCGCGCCCGTGTGGCGGTCGAAGACAGGCGAGGCCTCCAGCACGCGGATGCCCGCAGCGGGAATGTCGATGCGATCCCCTGACCTGCCCCCGATGCTTGTACCACTCGATAAGTTAGGCCACGGCCCCGATGGGCGGTAGCTGAATCGCTTCCGGCGCCGGTGGCCGGTAGCCCAAAGAACTGTGCGGCCGCACCGTGTTGT
>JBAYTZ010000028.1 GCA_041675285.1 Candidatus Delongbacteria bacterium | reverse complement strand
TCTCCACCTGGCGCAGGTAGGTGATGATCTGCTCCGGGCTGAATCGCTTCTTCGCCATCACGTCCCCCCATTTCCGGCCGAATCCTAACACTCGGCCTGGATCAGTTCTAGGGGGTCAGGTCACATAGAATTTGGTAATGTTAATCATCCCGTAACTGCATCAATCAATGGTGTACTATTTAATGTCTCTCCAAATGCTGGTTATAAGTTCACTGGTCTGAATGGTGTGCGATTGAATCCTGGAATTATAGATAACCCAAACATTCAAATGATGAAGTGGTCGGGCCGGACATTGACAATCAACAGATGTGCCAATGCCGAGATTACGCGAATTCCATTTTCATCTGGTGGTTCTTCTTCCAATGATTACCCTGGTAAGCTTAGGACCTATTTTGGGTCGGTTAAAATTCGACACAATACGTTCAGCCCTCAAATAGGATCTTACCTGGATGCTCCCGTATTAATCGCTCAGAGCTCTGGATCAAGCATTGACAATAATGTTTTTCTCGGTGCTTTGGGTGGAGCTCCGGGCGTTTACCAATCGCAGGGGTATGCTTCATATAGTTTTAATGAGTTTTTGGACTCAAAAACTCCATCGTTCAAGAACAACTACGGCACTGTCGAAATGTATAAGGGATCGAAGAATACTTTCATTGCCGCAGCGGACGGCATGCAAAATCCGCACATTTATGGCAACGGAGGATCGCTCAATTTATACTGCGGGTATAATAGATTCGTGAATAGTTATGCTGATCCAGACGATTTCCCATTAATTGAGATCCTTAATAATACCAATGGACAAAGTGATTGGCGAAAAAACTACTGGGGAACTACCACTGCGACTGGGCTGTTGTGTGAAGAGGTAAACGATTATATTCCAGATTGGGCAGATGCCAGCAATTGTTTAGGGGAGTATAATCCGCCAATCTACTTCTGTCCTCAAACTGATGATGAACCCGAAGAACTGTGGTTGGCTGGGCAGGAGGCGGAGGAGAAGGATCTGTTCGACGACGCTATTTGGTATTATTCGGAAGTCGTTCGGTTGTATCCGAGCAGCACTCAGGCTCCCAAGGCGTCAGAGCGACTAAAAGAGATTGGGAAAATGGATGCGTCTTATGTAGAAAGCACGAAATCGGCGCTCCTTGTGGCTTGCCAGATTTCTGCTTCTCAGAGCGATACTTGGCTTGCATCCACGCAATTCAGTTCAGCCCAATGCATCGAAGCGGTCGAAGGGGATCGCGAGATCGCGCTTCTTGCGCTTGATAGCTTGGTGGCGACTGGGAGTCAAATTGAGTCGGACATCGCTTCCTTGGCTTTGCTTGAGATTGCTACCTATCCACCCCAAGGATCGATGTCGGCCGTGAGCGGAACCGCGGCGATTCTTCAAATGAAGGCGCAGCAAGCCGCATTGGAGTCCTTGGTCTCACTGGTGGATGCCACAGAGACACCGGAGATTGAAGGAGGCAACGTACCCAGCTCTTTTGGGATTCAACGTATTTTCCCCAACCCCTTTAACCCTCGTACTACGATTGTGCTGAATGTGGTACAGGATGGGCACGTTCGAGTCATAGCGTTCAACATGCTGGGGCAGGTTGCTCAGACACTCATTGATGCAGAATTGAGAGTTGGTCAGCATTCGATCGAGTTTGACGGAACCTCTCTCTCCACAGGTCTCTATATTGTGCGTGCTGAAATGGGACGGGCTGTTTCAACAGAAAAGGTTCTCTTGATGAAGTAGGTTCGTCAAGGTGCGTTCCCCTCCCCCCGGGTGCTTTGACTCCGGGGGGAGGAGGCGCGAGAGGTTATCATGAGATTGATTCTCTTCCTGCTTGCAGCGGTACTCATTTCATCAGGGCGGGCCGCCATCCTGCGCGTGCCTGGTGATTTTGTTGGCATTCAGGTTGCCATTGACGCGTCAGCTGATGGCGACACAGTTCTAGTTTCGCCGGGTACCTACCTCGAGCGTTTGATTATCCCGGATCGCAGCCTGACTCTCTGTTCTGACGATCTTTTAACAGGCGACAGTTTGTCCATTGACTCAACTATCGTTGATGCTGAATGGTTGGGCACAGCGCTAAGGGTACGCAGTCAAGGTGTGCACGTATTTCGCTTGGAAGGATTAACGCTCCAAAGAGGCAGAGGTCTCTATGAAAACGGCAGGCCTCTGGGTGCAGGCGTGCATTTGGAAAGTGGGGCCAATGTTGTCCTTCGGCATCTCGTTCTTCGGGAGAATAGAAGTACGGTCTATGGCGCAGCAATAAAGTCGGCAGATGCGACACATCCAGGTCATGTCGTGATTGAAGATTTGCGGCTACATCCTTACCGTGTTTCAAGTGATCCAAATTCTTATGAAAGTCAAATACGAATTTTATTTGCGAATCGGCTTGAAGCTCGGAAGTGGAGATTTCCAACTTCGACACTTCCGTCTGATCTTGTACTAACCTTGGCAGACACGTGTTTTGTAAATGATATTGTAGTCAATTCTCAAACCTCGGTGAACATTGGTTTGGCATTCACTGTTGTTAATTACCTCGAGGCGGATTCAATTATTATGCACGATTGTCACATGCAAAATGGAACACTACTTTCCTTAGAATCTACAAATCCATCAGTTGATGTGATAAGAGTGTCAAATATCACAATAGATGGATGTTCCAACACGACTGATTATGACGATCATGGACCGGGAATTCTGGAAATAGGATCAGACACATTGTATGCTGATCACATAACCGTGCGAAACTGCTTCAACGCAACATATGAATTGGCATATATGTTTGCTGGTGTAAGTGGGATTGTACAACATATGCTAGTGGAGGACAATGAATGCGGGGCCGAACCTCAAGAAGAATACGGTTGTTATTTAAATTGTGCTGGACAGATGGTAAAAAGTGCCAATTGTAGTTTCGAAGATCTTGTGATTCAGCGAAATACGTCACATGTGTATCCAATGATCAGTTCAGTAAATCCAGCCACTTATGCCGTTGGGGGCGGGTATGGATTGTATGTTAATCTATATGAGTATCTTGCACGAAATGAGAATTTTTTCAGGCGCATGATCATCCAGGACAACTTGGTTCTGGATCATGACGACTACACCAACAACGACATCCGACGCGATGCCAACCTAGGCCGCGCTGTTCATATGGAAATTGAGCGAGCCTATCGTCGCAAGAAGGTGGTCGTCGAAGACTGCATTTTCCGACGGAATCGCCAGCCCAATTCGGCTCCAGAGGAACATACCAGTGATCCGGAGATTGATGGTCGAATGGTGGGCAGCAGTGTCAGCTTTCTCTTTGGAGATCGAAATGAGACCAACCGTGGCAAGCTATGGTTGAAGAATGTCTTGGTGGAGGACAACGATGATGGCGGTTTGGATGTGATAGCACCTGTTTCTTTAAATGCACAGAATGTAGTCGTGCGCAACAATGGGCGCATGGGTTTTTTGTGTTCATCAGACACCTTGAACTTGACAAATATCCTGGTGTCTGGCACAGAGCGCTGGGAGTCCCATTACACGTACCCTTACAGTGACATGCATCCTTCCTATCAAACGGCTCTGGGACTGGAGCTCGGGTATGGTGGTACCATCCGTAACCTGAGCCTGCTGGACAATGACACGGAGTTCTTGTTCTCGACCAATTCCTCGTCCCGGCCCCGTCTCCAAATCCACAACTCCATCCTCTGGGGCAATACCTGTCGGTATCTGACGAATCCCATGTGGGATTTACAGGAGTTTCCTCCGCCACTTTTTCGCTACACCCTTATGGACGAGAACCAAGTGGGGGAGGGCAATTTGTACAACCTCTCTCCGCAGTTTGATGCTCAATTGGGTCCCCCGTACTTGAGTCCGACATCGCCCTGCATTGATTCGGGGGATCCGAATGTCGCCTGGAATGATGTGGAGAATCCCGCCAATCCCGGCTTCGCTCTATGGCCGGCGCTGGGCACCTTGCGCAATGACATGGGCTACACGGGTGGACCGCAGGCAACTGAAATCGATACCAGTTGGGTGGGCCTTCAGCGACCAAAGCCGAATCCCGCCCGGCCCGAAGGGTTCACGCTGGGCAATCCCTATCCCAATCCGTTCAACCCGGTCACACTCATTCCCTTTTCGCTGGACCGCCCACGCCATGTGCGACTGTCCGTGCACAACTTGTTGGGCCAGGAAGTAGCGGTGCTGGTGGACAATATCGTGCCGGCCGGCACGCACGCGGCGCAGTTCGGCACGAAGCAATTGGCCAGCGGCACCTACTTGGTCACTCTTGAATCAGGCGCGCGAAGTGAGAGCCGGACAATCACTTTGCTTCGATAGGGCGGATTGAATAGTGTCTCGACTTAGCTTGCTTGATTCCCAGGCTGTTGACTTGGTTCACTCTGCCTTAAAATCTCATCCGTCGCCCGTTCCAGGCTCTCCCTTACCGGACCCGTAGCCAGGCGGGCATAGATCTCTGTCGTGGCTTTCGATTCATGCCCCAGGGTCTTCTGGATCACCTCCAGCGGCGTGCCCGTGTCGATCTGGAAGGAAGCCAGGCTGCGGCGCAGATCGTGCATGCGCAGGCTGGTGAGTCCGGCCCGGGCTAGGACGCGCCCCCAGCCAACGTTGGGGTTGCTCATGTGCCCGCTCTTGGGCGCCCGGGCCCCTGGTCGTCCTGGGAACACATACGGCCCGGTCACAAACTGCTGACGCTCCTGCAGGAGCTCCAGCGCGCGGCGGGCAAGTACGACCGTCAGCTCGTGGCCGTTCTTGGATTCCGCCGCCGGCACGGTCCACAGGGCGCGGCCGAAGGAGATTTGCTCCCAGCGCAGCGTGAGCAGGTTCTGCTTGCGTGCGCCCGTCAGCAAGGCGAGTAGGATGAAGTCCCGCACATCGCGGTTGGGCTCTTCGCGCAGTGCCTGGAAGAAGGCCGGCAGCTCTTCAGTGAAGAGCCGGCGCGTGCGGGCCTCCTCCCGGTAGAGCGTGATGCCCCGGGCCGGATTGGGCAGGTCCAGTTCGTGCTCGCGAATGGCCCGGTTGATGGCCGCCCGCAGAAAGGCCAGGATGCGATTGGCCGATGGCCGGCCGTGACGCTGGCCAAGCAGTTTGTGCAGGGCCGTCACCTCTTTGCGCCGTGTCGGCTCCTTCGTGCGAGACTCCTACAAGGGCCTCTTCTGGAAGCCCGAGATCCACGGCGTCATTGACCATGTGCGGGCCAATGTGGACGAGCTGACGGGCTTCAAGCATGACCTGGCCCTGGCCGCCCTGGGCGCCACGCTGCTGTCCGCCCGCGGCTGGTTCCCGCAGTTCACGACCAGCAAGGTGAGCGAAGACGGCTATGACACGGCCAAGTTCCACGCCCGCCTGGGGGATGTCATCCGTCGGCTGAACAACATGGTCTTTGAAGGCGAGGCCTGCTCGGCCAGCCGCCTGGACGTGCGCCGCTGCCTGAAGAGCCGAAAGGCGGATCTGGCCTACTTCGATCCGCCCTACATCACCGAGTACAGCGCCACGAACTACAGCGCCATCTACCACGCCGTCGAAGCCGTGATGGTAGGCGGTGTGGGGCGGAAGCCGGACCCAGACAGCGCCACGCGCCAGGAGAAGACCCAGCAGGATCTGACCAAGGAAACGGTGGGCCCCTTCTTTGGCGAGGTCTTGGACGCGGCAGAGGGCATTCCCACCTGGCTCTGGTCCTACCGCGACCACAGCCATCCTACGGACCAGGAGATGAAGGCCCTCTTTGCGGAGCGCGGGCGCGAGGTGGCGCTGGTGAAGAAGTCCTTCTCGTACGGGCCTTTGGCGGGCAAGCGGCGGGAGGAGACGCCGGCCAAGGCGGTGGAGTACTTGTTCGTGGGGAAAAAGGAGGCGAAGGCAAAGACCCAAGCCGTGGCCCATCGGTGGAACGGGGATTGGGGAATCGCGACCCTGATGCCAAAGAAGCCGAGGTGAGAGGAGAGGTATGAAGAAGAATTTCAATCGGATTAGATAAGGTCCAACCAGAAATCCATCGAGTTCGGAATCGCCCAAGGGTGTCAATTCATTAATTTTGCTACGATTTTTTGACCAGAAATTGACTCAATCTATTGACTCTGGTCTCGCATTCTGCATTCTTCCGTCCACTTGGCTTCACCCCCCCACCTGCGTGTCAAACGCTGGAAACACAAATTTCATGCGTGCACCGTCTCGGTTTCAATTGCTGGTAGCAACCCTGGCATTCAGGGCCCCCCGGTTTGCGATCAAACCTGTTTCCAATGCTGAAAAGCCCTAATCGCTCGAGCTCTGGCATTGGATTCCTTACAGGAGTACCAGGAATTTTGACTGCAACTGCAGTATGCTGCTGGATCACTCGCATCCGAGACAGGGGGCTGCACTTTCAGTGCCAGCCACGTCCGCTACGTGATTCACGCTGGGTCCCTACTCGAGTTGTTTAGAGATTCTGTGCGATTCGACCGGACACCCAGTGGACCAGTATTCGAGATCTGTCTGACGAAACATCTACGGTGCACGATGAAGGCGCTCTCGTGGGCAACTAGCACCTAGTTTGGGGTTGGTTGGAGCCGCTAAGAGCCGTTACGCAAAGAAGAGGTGTCGGTGAGCGTTCATTTCGATGATGATAACACCAGAGTCAAACTTAAAAGGAGACAAAAGCTGCTTCAATGATGGACCCGATGAGGCAAAAGGCATAGTGTAAAGAGGAGATTCTGCGATGTTTATCGGACATTTTTCTAGATGTATTGGGTTAATCTTAACAATACTAGTTATGCAATGTTCTGCTGCTACGCAGATAGTCTTTCAAGATGCTGGTTTAGCAGCAATTCCAGATTCCTTAACTTTAGCTGAGATTGTCGGGAATAGATTTCTGGATCCAAACGCAAGCAGACAAGGAAACAATGAATTCACGTTACCAGTGCGATTTTTTAGAATCATCCCAGTTAATCCAGATTCGCAGAATGTATATATATCACATGCAGATATGCTCGATGTGATTGATAATACGATGGTATTCTGTGAGGAGAGCTATGAACCATCCGGTTTAGGATTTTCCTTCGCGGGATATAGCGAGTTGTATGTTGATTGGACTGTAGCAAGTGAGCGGCAATCGAACTGCGATTCTGTTCTAACTCGATATGTAAATCCCTATCAAGGGAATAATATCTGCGTGGCCATTATGCCACTTCAATACATTATCGGAGGGAATCGAGATAATTGCGGTAATGCGAGCTTCCCTTTGCGGTGGTCTGAACGATGCTTGGTTCGAGGACAAGAAGATATTCTGGCACACGAATTGGGACATAAGCTCACGTTGAATCATACCTTTGGTGGAAATTCTTCCATACAAGACGATGTTTTCAAAGTGTTGAGGCCAGATTCGACGTACGCATCATTTCTAACCGACTGTCCTGGGGAGCTCGTTGATCGGTCAAATTGCGCATATACAGCAGACAGGCACTGTGATACACCATCAGAAATCAATTCCTGTTGTGATCAGATTAAGAATAACGATGCTGAATGGTGGGTTTATGATACTGTAGAAGACACACTGAGGGCTGGTGGCACAATATATGTTCCTGATTTTAATTCCCCATTGATTATCTCTCATCCTTGGTGGGGGCGCCAAATATTCTATGATATGTATATGTCTCCGGCTGACCCTTGTACACGAGTGACAAGCATTTTGGATTGTAACGATTCGCTAATGGTTAGACCATATGAAGATCTGGGGACTTATAACATCATGTCTTATGCTCCATTTGGATGTCCAGCTGAGTTTTCTCCCAATCAACTGGATAAAGTGAATTATACATTGAATACGGCTCCACAGTACTATCCGCTTGTGCAAAATATTGTCAACAATATCATAGTAAATGACTACGGAGATATAGATAGCGATCCGCTGACATTTTCGTCAATTTCGAATGCCTTGTCCTTTATTAGCTCAGATTATCACCAATTATATCGTGTGTTCATTACATCAGAATATTTTGGATTAGAGGATCGAGAGATTTTGCTTACTAATAGCGGGTTGGATTCATTAGTGTCAAATTTCGATGGTCGCCCGATTTTTGTGGATATACTCGGTGTTAGCAGCATTTCAGGCACCGGGCAGAACTTAGTATGGGAACCTGCTGCCCAAGGGGAAATTGTTGTTCATCAGGATCATCTGAATGAAACAGCGCCGATTCGGGTCCACGGGCGCGTTGACCTGACGGTTCAAAATATCCAGTTCGAGAACTTTGGCAACGGTCGCATGTTTGCGGCTTCGTCCGGGGTCCCGTTGGCTTCCACCTTGGATTTCCAGGGATCACATCTTGAGTTGCGAAACTGCACTTTTGTGGGCAACGGACTCAATTCAACTCGAATGACAAGTCTTGACGTGTGCGAAGGCGTCGTGCATTTCAACCCGTTGCAAGAGCCTTCCCTGTTGATCCAGAATTGTGTCTTTGCGGACAACCGTTCCCCTGCAGGACCTGCTGTGGCGCTGGGCATGGACAATGTAGGCGATGCACCTGAAGGCGCTATTAGTATTATCCAGTCCACTTTTGCCAACAATTTCTTCCTGCAGAATACTCCCCAGAACGGTGTCATGCATGTGGAGACAATGGGAAGCGTGTTGTTGCGCAACTGCGTTTTCAGCGGAAGTGATCCTCTCCATGGCACACCCGGAAATCAACCAGCCATTGCAGTAGAAATTGGTGATCCAAGAGCAATGAGTGCAGTTATCGAGAACTGTTTATTTGACCAGGAACAGTGGGTTGAGGATGGGCTGCCGGGACTGGAACCGAGCAACGCAGTGATCCACCATGACTCCACACCTGGATTTACCAACCCGACCTTGCAGGATTATCGACTGAAATGGGATTCGGTTTGTATGGATGTCGGCTCCTCTTTGGAACCCATGAACTTCGACTTGACTCAGTCTGACATTGGTTGGAGCCCGGTATACCCTGTGACGGATATAACTGGAAACCAAACTGGTTCAATGGAACTAGGATGGTATAGAGTTTTGAACAACGCAATATTGAGTGCAGAAGATTTGATCATCCCTGCAGGTACCGTCCTGCGGTTTGATTCCGGGGTATATGCTTCATTCCGCGCCCAAGGTGCCTTCTCCGGTGGTTATAACATCACCATTGGGGATCTGAATGGACCGAGAACAGCTCTTGTCGCGAAGGATACCTACGGCTCACAGGAGCTCCCTTGTGGCCACTATGGCTTTGGAACCAGTGCCACAGCACCCTATCTGACAAATGTTGATTTCAAGGGTGTACTGTTCAACTATGCGCCAAGTATGGGGATGGGATTTAGCCGGAGCAATGTCAACCTTGATGGTGAGAACATCGTCGCGATGGAATTTGAGAACGTTGGACTTGCGTTTAGTACCTGCGATGGCCAGGTGACCCACTTCTCGGAAACCACCGGGTGCGGTCCCCGGTTGGGATGGGTTGACCAGATGAGCAGCGCCGTGGATGTTTCCTATGTGGATTTCCCGCCGCAAGAGGATGCATTTTTCTGCAACCTCTTCAACTCAGGCACCTATGCGGGACAGACAATCCTCCAGCACAATAACGAGGTACGTGGAAATCCTGTCCAATCAGGATATGACAACATCCCCGTTCTGCTCTTCGACTGCACTGTGCGTCAACATCACAACCAGTACGATAACTTGGCTGCGGGTGGTGTGTATATGGCCGATGCCACCTTGCACATGAACAACGGCGCCGAGAATCGTTTTACACGCATTCAAGATTATGCGCCTTTGACGGCGTTGGTTCAGGGATATGATGCAGCTGCATATATCAATGTGGAATGCGGATACAACACTTTTGTAGACCCGGATGTTACAATTTACAATAGAGATTTTGTTGAAGGAGGATGCGCGAGCACGGATTGGAACCTCAACTTCTGGGGAACCGATTGCAATACACCTGTCTCGCCTCAGAACCGGATTCCGAACTGTGCCACCGCAGTCAATAATCTCAGTGTGTGTCCGACACAGGTCATTCCTTGTCCGGATCAGATTGTGGATTCGGAGTTGTATGCCATCGGTGTGGAAGCCAATCAAATCGGCAACCATGAAGCCGCTGTGGCCTATTGGACGGAGTTGCTGGTGGAATTCCCGGATAGCAAATACGCGTCCTCGGTCACGGGATGGGTCAAGAGCTTGGGAATCACCACTCTCTATGGGGAGGACGAGTACTCCTACATTGTGACGCGCTTGGTGGACGCTGCCCAGGCCGCCGATGGGATTGAACCTCACCTTTCGGTCTACGAATTTGCCTCGGCGCAATGCGTGGAGGCCCGGCATGGGGACCGCGTGGGTGCCATTGCCTCGTTGGACAGCATGAAGCTGGTGCTTTCGGATCCTGATGACATCAAGACGATCATCTATGCGCGACTTGAAGTGGACACCTACCCCTCACAGGGACAGATGAACGCCATGGCTCCGGGTGACTGGGTGCAAGCGGAACAGAATCAGCGGCAAGCCGTTCGCCGCTTGCAAGCGGCCATGGCGCCGAGCAAGCTGCCCACGATTGATGAAGAGGTCGTGCCGGGTACAATCGTCCCCAGCAGCTTCCAATTAGAGCGTCCCGTTCCCAACCCCTTCAATCCCCGCACGCACCTTGCCCTGCAACTTCCCGCGGAGGGAGACGTGCTGGTCCGCGTGTACAACGTCCAGGGGCAGGTCGTGACTACCTTGCGTGAAGGGTGGATGCGTGCCGGCCGCCATGAGCTTGTCGTTGACGCGGGTTCGTGGGCCTCGGGCGTCTACCTGGCACAGGCTCGGTTCCAAGGACAAGTTCAGACCCAAAAACTGGTGTTAGTGAAATGACCTTTCGGCGGGCACTGCTCGCGGTACTGGTATGGGTGGCCTTCGGGCCACCCATACCTTGTTTGGCCGCCGTCTTGCACGTGCCGGACACCTACAGCCAGATCCAGGCCGCACTGGACGCTACCCAGCCTGGGGATACCGTGCTGGTGGCTCCGGGTCACTACCACGAACGACTGGTGTTTCCCAACCGGGACCTGACCCTGGCCTCCCATGTCCTCCTATCTGGTGATACGCTACTCATGGACCAGACCATCTTGGATGGGGACAGTCTGGGTACGACAGTGGCCATCTATCCCACGAACTTACACCGCTTCGTGGTGGATGGGTTCACCATTCGAGGCGGAGTGCCGGGGGATAACCCTGAATATGGCGGTGGTATGTACTCCACCGGTCCAGCCATTCTTGTGGTGCGTCACGTTACCTTTGAAGAGAACACCAATATCTACGGTGGGTCGGGCCTTATG
>JBAYTZ010000027.1 GCA_041675285.1 Candidatus Delongbacteria bacterium | reverse complement strand
CAGCCACAAGGCCTACTTCCCCGCGCCGACGGCGCCGGGCGTGTATCACATCGACGTGGTCCCCGGCCAGAGCGTGCGCGCCAGCGTCACCAAGGACTACCTGAGCGCCTTCACGACCACGGCGGATCCCGCGGCCTCAGACTCGGCGGACGTCACGCTGCACTTGGTGGACTACCGCGTGGACGTGCGGGCCAGCGCCTTCCAGGGCGGCGCGCCAGCGTCCGTCAACCACGGACTGTCCGTCTACCAGGGCAACAGCCACAAGGCCTACTTCCCGGCGCCGGCCGCGCCGGGTGAGTACCACATCGACGTGGTCCCCGGCCAGAGTGTGCGCGCCAGCGTCACCAAAGATTACCTGAGCGCCTTCACTGAAACGGCGGATCCCGCGGCCGCCGACTCGGCGGACGTCACGCTGCACTTGGTGGACTACCGCGTGGACGTATTGGCCAGCGAGTACCGGGGCGGCGCGCCGGTCACGGTCAACCACGGGCTGTCCGTTTACCAGGGCAGCAGTCACAAGGCCTACTTCCCCGCGCCCACCGCGCCGGGCGAGTATCACATCGACGTGGTCCCCGGCCAGAGTGTGCGCGCCAGCGTCACCAAAGATTACCTGAGCGCCTTCACCGAGCCCACGGATCCAGCGGCTTCCGAGGCGACCGACGCCACGCTGCAGCTGGTGGATTTCTGCGTGGGCCTGGACAGCCGGGATTGCGCGCCCGTCAACTTGATGGGCGCCAGCCTCTATCTGGGGAACAGCCACAAGGCCTACATCGCCTTCAGCAATCCGGTCTCGGCCCTGCACCACGACGTGGTGCCCGGCGTGGCGGTGCGCGCCTCGCTGACCCAGTTCTACCAGAGTGTGTTCACGGCCGAGCTGGATCCCGCCCGGGAGCGCGACGTGGATGTCTGGCACGCCGTGCCCAGCGTGCGCTTCCAGTTCGCCGGCAGCGGCGGCAGCAGCCTGCAGCTCTTCCACGAGATGTCCTTCATGACCTACGTCCCGTTGGTGGCCCCGGACACCTTTGAACTGCCGCTGCTGGACGGTCTGCAGGACCTCTGGGTGCGGCTGAACGCCTGGCAGAGTCAGCCCTTCCGGGTGGAGGCCGGACGGGGCACCCTGTTGGAGGACGGCAGCCTGACCGTGTTGGAGGATTCGGGCAATTGCCACGGGGACGAGGGGGGCGAGGTGGCCGTGGAGATCAGCGCCAGCTCGGCCCAGGCCCTGCCCGGCGGCCGGGTGGAACTCAGTTGGTCCACCGCCTCCGAGACCGCGCTGCTGGGCTTCCGCATCCGGCGCGACGGCCAGGATCTGGACACCCTGCTCAGCGCCAGCGGCTCCAGCCATGGTGCCAGCTACCAGTTCCAGGACGAGCCCGGCACGGGCGACTTCACCTACAGCGTGCTGCGCCAGGGTCTGGACGGCAGCCAGTCCGTGCTGCTGGAGCTCAGCGTCCGGCTGGACGCCCAACCGACGGCCTTCACGCTGCTGCCCGCCGTGCCCAATCCCTTCAATCCGAGCACGAGGCTGGGCTTCGACATGGCCGAGTCCGCGCCCGTGCGGCTGGCCGTCTACAACCTGCAGGGCCAGGAAGTGGCCGTGCTGGTGGATGGCACCCTGGCGGCGGGTCGGCATCAAGTGCCGTTCACGCCCGCGGGCCTGGCCAGCGGAGTCTACGTGGCCGTGCTGCGTCATCCGCGAGGCCAGCTGGTGCAGCGCCTGACCCTGCTGCGCTGAGGGCTTCGACCCGACACCAAAACGGCCCCCGATCCGTCAAGGTCGGGGGCCGTTCGCGTATGCGACGACCGTGGGTCAGGCCAGCTCGCGGTTGAGCCGGTAGCTGAGGTTCATGATGCCCACGGAGAGGTTCTCATTCTGCACCACCACGCCCTCGGGCACGGTGACATTTTCCGGGCTGAAGTTCCAGATGGCCTTCACGCCCGCGTCCACCATGCTGTCGCAGACGTTCTGGGCCGACTGGTGCGGCGTGCTGATGATCCCGATCTGGATCCGGTGCTGCCGGATGAAGCCCTGCAACTCGTCCAGATCCTGCACCTGGATGTCGCGGATCTTCAGCCCGATGAGCTTGGGATTCACGTCGAAAATGCCGCGCAGCACCAGGTTGAAGCGCTCGAAGCCCTGGTAGTTGGCGATGGCCTGGCCCAGGTGGCCCACGCCCGCCAGCACCATGTCCTGGGGCTTCTGCAGGGCCAGCACCTCGCTGAGCCGGTGGATCAGGAAGCGCACGTTGTACTTCTTCCCCTGCCGGCCAAACCCGCCCAGGGTGAAGAAGTCCTGCCTGAGCTGGGTGGGCTTGATGCCGATGATGCCGGCCATCTCGCTGGAGGAGATCTCCTCCACCACTTCGGGCAGGGTGACCAGGAAGTTCAGGTAGCGTGCGAAACGCAGCACCGTGAACTGGGGAATGTTCTTGAAGATGGCGTCCTCGGACATGTGCCTCTCCATCCCACTGACTTGTCGTTCCGGGGGGCGCGATTCTGCGCCAAGCTGTACGTATGTGGAAACGGTGCCAGTCCCCAAAAGGGACATTTGCGTTGTGGACTCAACCTGTTAGGAAATAAATATCTATTTCCAGCGGCTGGCGCGCAAGCCCTGCACTTGTTTGCCGCTTAATGCCTCCACGCATCGGACCCGGCACTTCTTCACAGCTTGCAGAATCCGAAACTGCGCCACGCGGCCACCGGTGGATCGCTGCGCTTGGCCATTCAGGGCACACCACGGGAAGAGATTAACAATCCCCTGTTGAAATCACCACATGAAGAAACCGTCACGAGATTGAACTGGGCAATCCAGGTGCCTGTTACAAAACAAGCCCGTACAAACGGGCTTGTTTTGTTTTGTCTATTCCAAAGCGATTGAGATCAGCCTTCCATGCGCTCGAAGAGCCAGGTCTTGAGCTGGTCCATTTTCACCCGTTCCTGGCGGCAATCGTCCCGGTGCCGGACGGTCACGCTGCCGTCGGTCTTGCTGTCGTAGTCCACCGTGATGCACCAGGGCGTGCCCACCTCGTCCATGCGCCGGTAGCGCCGGCCGATGGCGCCGGCGTGGTCGTAGAAGCCGTTCCAGCGCCCGCACAGGTCGTCGTACAACTGATGGGCCAGCTCGCCGATGCCGTCCTTCTTCACCAGGGGCAGCACGGCAAAGGTGATGGGCGCCAGCTTGTGGGGCAGGGCCAGCAGCACGCGCGGCTCGTCGTCCACCACGTCCTCGCGGTAGGCGTCGCAGAGGAACATCAGCAGCGTGCGATTGAGACCCGAGGAGGTCTCGATGATGTAGGGCAGGTAGCGCTCGCCCTTCCCGCTGTCGATGTAGTCCATCTTTTTGCCGGACATGGACTGGTGGGCCTTCAGGTCGAAGTCCGTCCGGTTGTGGATGCCTTCGATCTCCTGCCAGCCGAAGGGGAACTGGAACTCCACGTCCCAGGCCTCGCGGGCGTAGTGGGCCAATTCGCCCGGGCCGTGCTGGTGGAAGCGCAGGTTCTCGGGCCGGATGCCCAGGCACAGGTAATAGTCCATCCGCTTCTGCTTCCAGTGGGCCATCCACTCGTCGTCCTCGCCGGGCTTGACGAAGAACTGCATCTCCATCTGCTCGAACTCGCAGGTGCGGAAGATGAAGTTGCCCGGCTTGATCTCGTTGCGGAAGGCCTTGCCCACCTGGGCGATGCCGAAGGGCACCTGCAGGCGCGCGGCGTTCTGGACCAGCAGGTAGTCCACGTAGATGCCCTGGGCCGTCTCGGGCCGGATGTAGATCTGGCTGGCCGTGTCCTCCATCGGACCCAGGTTCGTGCGGAACATCAGGTTGAACTGGCGCGGCTCCGTCAGCGCGCCGCCGCAGCTGGGGCAGGGCTGGGTGGCGTCGATCTGGTCGGCGCGGAAGCGCGAGCGGCACTCCTTGCAGTCCACCAGGGGGTCCACGAACCCGTCCACGTGCCCGGAGGCCCGCCAGACTTCAGGCCGCATCAGGATGGCGGCGTCCAGGCCGACGATGTTCTCGTGGCGCCGGGTCATCTCCGTCCACCAGGCGCGCTGCAGGTTGTTCTTCAACTCCACGCCCAAGGGGCCGTAATCCCAGCAGGAAGCCAGTCCGCCGTAGATCTCGCTGGACTGGAAGATGAAGCCGCGCCGCTTGCACAGACTCACCAGCTTGTCCATCACCTCAATCGTCTTCGTCTCCATGCCCCTCCCGGGTGGTTTCCGTGGTCGTTTCCAGCTCGTCCAATTGCCGCAGGCTCTTCAGTTCGAGCGTGGGCGACAGGTGCGCGTGCAGCAGGGTCTCCAGCAAGTTGCGCACCAGAACCCGCGTGCCGGGCGTGATCTCCCGGCGGGCCACCTCCTCCGGCGGGCTGTGCAGCAGGAAGCGCAGCACGCGCCACAGGCCGGGCGGCAGGCCGGTCTCCTCGCCGCCGGGACGGCAGTCCGGGCAGCGGACGCGGCCTTCCCGGGGGTCCAGCCCCGCGCCCTCGCGGCGCCGGAACTCCTCCCAGGGTCGGCCGCAGCGGGAGCAGGCCTCCAGATCCAATCCGTAGCCGGAATGTGACAAGAGGAAGAGGAGGAACCAATAGACCAGGTTCTGGGGCCGCGGACTCGCCCCCGCCGCCAGCCGCAGCACGTCCACGGCCGTGTCGAAGAGCAGGGGGTCCGGCTGGTCGGGGAGTTGGGTGCGCTCGAGGATCTCGCAGACCAAGAGACCGCTCAAGAGTCGGACGTAGTCCCGGCGAAGGCCGCGGAAATCCTCGCGCAGGTCCGCGTCCTTGAGCAGCTGCAGCTCGCGCCCCTCGCGCACCAGCAGCTGCAGCTCCACCAAATGGCCGGTCTGCAGGACGGGTTCCAGCCGCGACTTGGACCGGCGCACACCTTTGGCCATCAGCCCCAGCCGACCGGTCTCGCGGGTGTGGACGTGCAGCACCAGGCTGGTGTCGCCGTAGGGAATGCGCCTCAACACGAGGGCCTGCGCGCGCCGGTCCATGCTCAGGTGAGCAGCGTGCTGATGAGCAGCAGGTAGACGGAGAGCCCGAGGATGTCGTTGCTGGTGGAGAGGAAGGGCCCGCTGGCCATGGCCGGGTCCGCGCCCACCCACTTGAGCAGCAGCGGCACGAAGGCCCCCATCACCGTGGCCTGGGTGATCACGCAGGCCATGGCCAGGGCGATCACGCCGGCGGTGGCGCCGTCGCCCATCCAGAGCCAGACCACGCCCAGCATCACCAGGCTGCAGGCCAGACCCAGGGCGAAGCCCACCTTGGATTCCTTCCAGAGCCGCGGCACGAGGTCCTTGACCTGCAGCTCGCCCGTGGCCAGGCCGCGCACCACGATAGTGGCCGACTGGTTGGCCACGTTGCCGCCCATGCCCATCACCACCGGGACGAAGAAACTGGCGGAGAGCAGGGCGCGCAGGTCGGCCTCGAAGCGGCTCATCACCAGCGCGTTGACCAGCCCGCCGGCCAGGCCCACCAGCAGCCAGGGCGTGCGCTGGCGCACCACCGTCAGGCTGGAGCGCTCGAGCACGTCCTCCACGGTGCCGGCCAGGCGCGAGATGTCCTCCGCGGCCTCCTCGTGGGCGATGTCGTAGACGTCGTCCATGGTCACCCGGCCCAGCAGCACGCCCTGGGCGTCCACCACGGGGATGGTCACCAGATCGTACTTGCGGGCCAGGGCCGCCACCTGCTCCTGGTCCGTGTCCGCCTGGACGGAGATCACGTCGGGGTCCATGATCTCGTCCATGCGCTGCCCGCGCCGCGCCAGCAGCAGGCGCTGCAGGCTGACCAGGCCCAGCAGGCGGCCCTCCTCGTCCACCACGTAAACCGCGTAGATGTCGTCCACCTCGCGGTCCTCGGCCAGGTGCCGCACCTCGCCGATGGCCTCGTCCACGGTCATCGTCCGGCCCACGGCGACGAACTCGCGGGCCATGACGCCGCCGGCGGTGTCATCCTCGTGCTCGAGTAGCTCGTCCAGGTCCTCGCGCAGCTCCTGGTCCAGCTGCTGGTCCGCCAGCACGTCCTCGGCCAGGGCCTCGTCCAGCTCGTGCAGCTCCTGCATCAGGTCCGCGGCGTCGTCGGACTCCATCTCGTTCAGGACGGGCACCAGCGTGGCGTGGGTCAGCCGCTCCAGGATGCTCTCGCGCAGGGACTCGCCCAGCTCGGGCAGGATCTCCGCCTGCAGCTCGGCGTCGATGGCCAGGAACAGGGCCAGCGCGGCTTCCTCGTCCACGCGCTGCATCAGCTCGGCGATGTCCGCGGGGTGGCTGTCCCGGAAGAACTCGTGCAGCTCGCCCAGATCCTCGGGCAGGTCGTCGGGGTGCAGGCGGGGGTTCGGATTCACGGCCGCGCCTCCCCGGCGGGAGCCGCGCGCAGCGCGCCCAGGCGGGCCGCCAGGTCGGCGAACTCCGGCACGCTGAGCGTCTCGGGCCGGCGCGAGAGCAGTTCGTCGGCGTTCTCCAGCCCCTCGGGATTGGGCACGCCGGGAATGTTGAGCAGGGAGCGGCGCAGCATCTTGCGCCGCTGGTTGAAGGCCGCGCGCACCACCCGGCGGAAGAAGTCCCAGTCCAGCACCTCGGCGCGCGGGGTCGCCAACGGACGCAGGCGGATCACGGCGCTGTCCACCTTGGGCTTGGGGAAGAAGGCCCCCGGCGGCACGTCCAGCAGGATGCGCCCGTCGCAGAGCAGGCCCACGTAGACCGAGAGGATGCCGTACTCGCGACTGCCCGGGCCGCTGAGGATCCGCTGGGCCACCTCCTTCTGGATCATGATGGCGAAGTCGGTGATCTGGGCCGCGGCGGGATCCGTCTGGCCCCGGCGGATCTCCTCCAGCACGCGCATCAGGATCGAGCTGGTGATGTGATACGGCAGGTTGCCCACCACGCGCACCCGACGTCCGCCCAGCGCGGCGCCCAGGTCGAAGCGCAGGAAGTCCTCGTGGATCACGCGCAGGTTGGGATGAGCGCCCAGCTCGGCCTGCAGCAGCTCGACCATCCGCTGGTCGATCTCCACGGCCAGCAGGTCCCGCGTGTAGGGCAGCAGCGCGCGGGTGAGCGCCCCCTTGCCGGGGCCGATCTCCAGCACGCAGTCCTCCTCCTGGATCTCCAGCGCGCGGGCGATGCGCTCGATCCACCAGGGGTCGCTGAGGAAGTTCTGCCCAAGGGATTTCTTGGGCGCCATGGACTTGTAGGACTTCTCCATCCGGCTCCTTCACGCCGATGCCGCGGGCGCGGGATCAGCCGGTTTCGTCCAGGAGGCGCACGCGCAGCGGCACGCCGTATTCCGCCGCGATGCGCCGGCAGCCCTCGATGTCGATGCTGCCGTCGTCCACGACCGTGAAGACCACCTCCGGCACCACCCGGGCGGCGTCCCGGGCGAAGTCCAGCAGGCCCTGGAAGCTGCGCTCGCCCCAGGCCGGCCGCACGATGGCCGCGTACTGGGCGGCGTTGTCCGCGTTCAGGGAGATGGAGACCACGTCCACCAGCCCGCGCAACTCGCCGGCGGTGGGCCGCTTGTGCCAAAGGTCGGCGTGGCCGTTGGTGTTCACGCGCACCCGGGCGCCGCGCTCCTTCAGCCAGGCCGCCACGGCCTTCAGCTCGTCCAGGCGCATCATCGGTTCGCCGTAGCCGCAGAACACGAACTCGTCCCAGGCACCCGCGCCGCCCCGGGCCTCGATGGCCGCGATGAGCTCCGCCGCCGTGGGTTCCTGCTCCCGGCGCAGGGCCAGGTTGTGGCCCTTGACCACCGGGTGGGTGAGCCGCGTGCAGAAGCCGCAGTCCGCCGTGCAGCGATTGGTCAGGTTCAGGTAGAGGCTGCGCCGGATGGGATAGGCCAGCACGCGCTCCTCGGCCAGGTCCAGGCGGAAGAGCACGCGGGCGTTGCGGCGCGTGATCCGGGCCACGTCCTCTACGCTCAGCCCCTTGACCCGTGCGATCACGGCGGCGGCCTCCGCCACGCAGGCCGGCTCGTTGCGCTGCCCGCGCAGCCGCTGGGGCGGCAGGAAAGGCGAGTCCGTCTCCAGCAGCATCTGCTCCACCTGGAGTTCGGCGATCACCTCGGTCTGGTTGCGCTTGGGATAGGTGACGCTGCAGGGGAAACTCAGCAGGAATCCCAGCTCGCGCAGCCGGCGGGCCGTCTCCACCCCGTAGGCGTAGCAGTGCATCACGCCGCCCACGTCCCCGGCCCCCTCCTCCTCGAGGACGCGCAGGGTGTCCTCCTCGGCGGCCCGGGAGTGCACGATAAGCGGCAGGCCGCGTCGGCGGGCCAGCCGGATCATCTGCCGGAACACGCGCAGCTGGGTCTCGGCGGGGGCGTAGTCGCGGAACCAGTCCAGCCCCACCTCGCCGATGGCCACCACGCGCGGCCAGGCGGAGCGCTCCTCGATCCAGGCCTCCAGCTCGGCGCTCCAATCGGCGGAGTCGTGGGGATGCAGGCCTGTGCTGAAGTGGATCCAGTCCTGGTCGGCGAACAGGGCCATCCCGCGTTCGATGGTCAGCCGGTTGTAGCCGATCTGGACCAGACTCTCCACGCCGGCGGCGCGGGCCCGCGCCAGCACTTCGGCGCGATCCCCGTCGTAGTCCGGCCCGTCCAGATGGACATGGGAATCGATGAACACGCGTCACCCGCTTTCTGCTCGCCCGTGCTCCGTTCCCGACCCGGGCGTAGGGAGCATTGTGTCACACCGGCCGCTCCCTGCCCAGCAGGCCGTGTTCGTGGAAGGAGAACCAGCCGCCGGCGGAAATGATCAGGTGATCCAGCACCTGGATTCCCATGATCTCCCCCGCCCGGCAGAGCTGGCGCGTCAGGTCCAGATCCTCCGGGCTGGGCTCCAGGCTCCCCGCCGGATGGTTGTGCGCCAGCACCAGGTTGGCCGCGCTGTACTGGACGGCAAAGTGGAAGACCTCGCGCGGGTGGACCAGGCTGGTGCTCAGTCCGCCGATGGAGATCACCTCGTCGCGGATCAGCCGGTTCGTGACGTCCAGATAGAGGCAGCGGAACTGTTCGCGCATCAGCCGGCCCATGGGCGCCAGATGGCGCGCCACGCTGGAGGGCTGGTGCAGGACGGGAAACTCCCGCGCGCCGGGATCGTACAGGCGCCGGCCAATCTCCAGCGCGGCCACCAGCTGGGCGGCCTTGGCCTGCCCCAGCCCGTAGACGCGCATGGCCTCTTCCACGCCCCGCGTGCCGCCCAGGGCCCGCGGGCCTACCTCGTCCAGCAGGCGCCGGCTCACATCGAACACCGATTCCCGGCGCGAACCGCTCACCAGCACCAGGGCCAGCAGATCCGCCATCTCCAGGGCCCGGGGACCTTGCGTGCGCAGGCGCTCCCGGGGGCCGGCCGCCACGTTCATCTTCATGCCTTCCCGCTTGGAAATGTAACACACGGAGCCTGCCCGGCCGCGCGTAGGGCGGGCTTTTCCCGGAGCACAGGCGGGCGGAACGAGGGTTCAGGCGGGGCGGTTCTGGGGCGGGGGAGGAATCTCGCCCAGGGGCGGCGGAGCGTCGATCAGAATGGACAGCAAGGAGTTCGGCAGTTCCGGGAGCGCCGGAACGTCCGGGCGAGCGATCAGGCGGCGCGCCGCCTGCTGGAGGATGCGGCCCTGGATGTGCGGGTAGCAGAGCGCTCCGGGCCAGCGGCGCACCACCCGGGCCTCGGCGATCTCGCTCTCCGGCGGTGGCCCGGGCAGTTCAGACAAGAAAGTCAGGCAAAGCAGGCCGCGCGTGACGCGCTCCCCCAGCCGGACTTCGTAGCCGCACCAGGGCCGCAGCTCCGCCGGGCCCGCGCCGCACTCTTCCGCCAGTTCCCGGCGCGCGGTGTCCAGGCTGCGCTCGCCGGGCTCCTTGCGTCCGCCGGGCAGCTCCCAGCAGGCGCGCTCCCGGTTGCGCACCAGCACCAAGCCCTGGGCCGTGAAGGCCAGGTGCACGGCGAAGCCCGTCCGTTCCTCGTCCAGCTCGGCCAAGGGAATCCAGGCCATCCGCGGCGGACCCGTCCGGCGCAGCAGATCCAGGTAGCCCGCGTAATCCAGGGTGGCGGGGCCGCTCATTTGGCCGGGCGGGCCGTGCGCAGCAACACCAGTTCCAGCCGCTCGGCGATCCAGACCGGGCGGTTGTCCAGTTCCTGGCAGTGGATCCCGGCGCCCTCGGCGGCGCGGAACTCGTCGAAGCGTCGGCGCGCCTCGGCGGGATCCAGACCGGCCAATTCGCCCCAGACCACGGGATCCAGCCGCTCGGTCCGGCGGCGGCGCAGTTCGGTCTGGAAGGGCAGGCCGGCCAGCTGCTCCTCCCACCAGGCCTCCGTCAGGCAGCGGCGGTGGAAGGCGTCCAGCCGGCCCAGGCAGGCATCCAGGGGCCCGCTGGGCTCGCACCAGTCGCTGAGGTAGAGCCGCGCCCCCGGCCGGGTGACGCGGGCCAGTTCCGTCAGCACCAGGGCCGGCTCCTCGAAGAGGCGCCAGGCGTAGCGGCAGACCACCCACTCGAAGAGTCCGTTGGCGTACTCCAGCCGGTGGGCGTCCTGGACGGTGATCACCACGTTGTTGATGCGTGCCTCCACGAAGCGGCAGGCCGCCAGTTTGAGCATGCGCTCGCTCAGGTCCGCCGCCAGGAGGCGCCCGCCGGCGCCCGCGAGTCCGGCGGTGAGCTGGCCGCTGCCGCAGGCCAGGTCCAGGCCCGTGGCGCGCGGCCCGGGCTTGAGCAGCCGCAGCACGTGCTCGGCCTCGCCCGGCGCGTCCAGGTAGGGGCAGGCGGTCCAGACGGGAGCCAGGGCGTCGAAGTGCCGGGCCAGTTCGGCCGTGGAGGCGTGCTGCATGATCTTCTCCCGGGCGGCGGGCCCATGCCGTCCGCCCTGTGGCGAGTGGTATCTTGGCGCGGGGCCGGTCCAGGCGGGACCGCCGCGTGTGCAAAACTAGCGAAGGCCTGCATGTACTTCGAGATCGAAACCAGCCGGAATCTGAGCGGCGTCTTCACGCCCCAGGGCAACAAGAACGAGGCCTTGCCGGATCTGGCGGCCGCGCTCCTAGCCGAACGCACCACGCTGGAAAACCTGCCCGCCATCCTGGATATCCAGGTGATGCTGCGCCTGCTGGAATCCCTGGGTGCGTCGGTGGACTGGGATCCCGCCGCCCACCGGGCCGTGATCTCCTCGAGCGCCGGGTTGGGCGACTGCCCGGAACCCGAGCAGGCCGGCCAAATCCGCGGCAGCCTGCTGCTGGCCGCGCCGCTGCTGGCCCGCAGCGGGCGGGCCGTGCTACGTCGTCCGGGCGGGGACCGCATCGGCCGCCGGCGCATCGACACGCACCTGGCGGTTTTCCAGTGGCTGGGCGCCGAGGTGCGGTTGGAGGGCGACGACGTGGTGCTGGAGGCCCCCCGCGGGCTGATCGGCGCGCGGATCTTCTTGGACGAGGCCAGCGTGATGGCCACGGAGAACGCGCTGATGGCCGCGGCCCTGGCCACGGGCGAGACCGTGGTGGAGAACGCCGCCAGCGAGCCCCACGTCCAGCGGCTGGCCCGCCTGCTGCAGGCCATGGGCGCGCGCATCGAGGGCGTGGGCACCAATCGACTGACCATCCAGGGCAGCGGCGGCGCGCTGCTGGACTCCGTCACGCACCGGGTGGGCGAGGACCACATCGAGGTGGGCAGCCTGATCGCCCTGGCCGTGGCCACGGAGTCGGAGCTGTTCATCGAGGGCGTCGAAGCGGAAAACTACCGGATGATCCAGCGCGTCTTCCACAAGCTGGGCGTGGAATTCCTCTTCCAGCGCGGCGGCATCCGCGTGCCGCGGGAGCAGGCCCTGGAAGTGGATTACGACCAGTTCGGCGCCATCCCGCGCATCCACGACGCGCCCTGGCCGGGCTTTCCGGCGGACCTCTCCTCCATCGCCGTGGTGCTGGCCTGCTGCAGCCGCGGCCAGGTGCTGATCCACGAGTGGATGTTCGAGAGCCGCTTGTACTGGGTGGACTCGCTGATCTCCATGGGCGCGCGGATCACCCAGTGCGATCCGCACCGCGTGCTGATCTCCGGCGGCCAGCCGCTCAATGGGGCGCGTCTGCACTCGCCGGACATCCGCGCGGGCATGGCCCTGATCATCGCCGCGCTGAAGGCCGAGGGCGTGACGCGCATGCAAAACATCCAGCAGGTGGACCGGGGCTACGAGCGCATCGAGGAGCGCCTGGGCGCGCTGGGGGCAAAAATCCGCCGGCTGCCGGCCTGAGGGAAGTGGCCCTTCGATCTGCCGGACTCCGGATTCACGACTTCAAGTCCCGGCATTCCCGTGGACGTGTTCGGGCTGAGTCCCTGTGTCCCTGTGGTTCAAGTGTGCGGCCGGTTTACTTTGGCACAGCCTGCGACTTGCCCCCGCCAGGGCAGCAGGCCCCGCCGAAGACCGGGGCGCGGCGGAACTGGTAGCCGCCCTGCTCGGCGCCCCAGACCTGCTGACCGTGGGCGTCCCAGCCCCGATCCCAGCTCACCAGCCCCTCAGCCTTGATGCTGACCTCGGAGGTGGCCCAGGCCGCGCCGCGCAACGTGCTGAGGCAGCCCTCGCCCGGTGTGCGGCCTTCGTAGGCCGCGTGCTCCGCGTTCCAGCGCAGGTGGACGCCGCAGCCCGGCCGGACCGCCAGCGAATCCGGTGTCAGGCCTGCCAGCAGGGAATCGCACTTCCAGGCGCCGGCGAAGCGCAGCACGGGCTCGGGCAGTTCGAACACCTCGCTGACGTAGAGGCCGGGCTCCGGCTCGGTGACGTGATACACGCGCTGCCGGTAGGGCTGGTCCAGGCTGGTGGCCACGGCCTGCTCCACGTAGAGCCAGGGACCGTCGGCGCGCGCGCCCCAGATGGGCGTCATGCGCAGCCGGATGTCGAAGTAGCTGCTGTCGGAGGCGGCCTGGAGGGCGCTGCTGAAGGAGCCGGTCATCCAGCCGGCCAGGTGGTCGCGGCCGGGCTGGATCTCTTCGGCGCGGGCCACGGACAGCAGCATGACAAACACGAGCAGGCGGATGAGCATCTTGTTCTCCGGAATTGACCGGCAGGCAAGGTAGGAAGCGCGGACGGGCCGCTACGGCGCGGGTGCTCGGTAGCCGTGAGACAGACAAGGAGCGTGGGGCATGTGGGCATTCTTTCTGGTGGCGGGCGGCATGCTGGCCCTGCTGGGCAGTCTGGTGGGGTTCCGGCTGCTGTTGCCCCTGCGCCTGGGACTGGCGCCCACGGCCGGGATCTGGATTACGCTCCAGCTGCTGGCCTGGCTGCCCCTGGCGCTGCTGGCCCTGCGCCGACACCTGCAGCCGCCGCGCTTCCTGGACAGCCTGATGGAGCTGGGCTGGCTGGTGGTGGGCTGGATCTCCGTGGCGGTGATCCTGCTCTTGGCCAAGGATCTGCTCGGGCTCGCTCTGCGCCTGCTGGGCGGCGCCCAGGCGCTGGCCGCCGGCCCGCCCGCCGCCTGGATCGAGCACGGCCGCAGCCTGCTGGGCTCGCGGGCCGTGGCGCTGGGCATCTGCGGCGCCGTGTCGCTCTACGTGGCCTGGGGCGTGGCGGGCGCCTACCGGCTGACCCGGGTGGTGGAGGTGGAGGTGCCGGTCGCAGGCCTGCACCCGGACCTGGACGGCCTGCGCATCGTGCAGCTCAGCGACCTGCACATCGGCCCGGGCATCCAGCGCGCTCAGGTGGCGCGCGTGGCTCGCGCCGTCCAGGAGCTGCAACCCGAGCTGGTGGTGTTCACGGGGGATCTGGCGGACGGACTGCCCGGCGACCTGGGGCCTGAGGCCGCGCCCCTGGGGGAGATCCAGGCCCCGCTGGGCAAGTGGTTCATCACGGGCAACCACGAATACTACAGCGACGCCCTGGGCTGGCTGCGTGTGGCCGAAGGCGTGGGCTTCACGCCGCTGCTCAACCAGCACGTCCTGCTGGAGCGGGGTGCCGGGCGCCTGCTGCTGGCGGGTGTGCCGGACGTCCAGGGCCGGCGCTTCTTCCCCAGCCACGAGAGCCGGCCGGATCTGGCGCTGGCCGGCGCGCCGCCGGCGGATTTCAAGCTGCTGCTGGCCCATCAGCCGCTCAGCGTGTTCGCCGCGGAGCAGGCGGGCTACGACTTGATGCTCAGCGGCCACACCCACGGCGGGCAGTATCATCCCTACACCTGGGTGGCGGGCAAGGCCAACCCCTACCTGAAGGGCCTGAACCGGCACTCGGCGCGCCTGCAGGTCTACGTCAGCCAGGGCACGGGTTTCTGGGGTCCGCCGATCCGGGTGGGAACGGCGCCGGAGATCACCTTGCTCACGTTGCGGCGACTCTGAGCCAGGGCCATCCCGTACTCTCTCGTCTTCCTCTCACCACAGAGGCACGGAGACACAGAGAGCGATTTAGATTTCAATGGAAGAGATGAAGAGGACAACGGTCCGTTAACAGGTCTGCCATCGATGCATGCTCATCGATTCTTTTACACCGTGTCTCTGTGTCTCTGTGTTGAATCGCATCCCGGAGGTCTCGATGCGCATCCTGCCGCTGTTTTGTCTGCTGCTGCTACTGGCCGGCTGCGAGGAATCCAGCCTGCCCGACCGGACCTGGACGGCCACGCTGACCGTGCGGGTGGTGGACTCCAACACGGGGCAGGCCCTGCCCGGCGCCCTCGTGTTCTTCGCCAATGATTCGATTGAGTTGAACCCGCCCTACAACACGGGGGCGGCAGGGCGCGCCAGCTACGAGATCGAGATCTTCAACGGGAACTCGGTGCGGCTGGACGCCTGGCGGGTGAGCAAGAGCGGCTATCTGACCTGGAACCGCAACGCCGCCCATCCCACCGGGGCCACCCTGGATGAGGACGATTCCTCGGCCGAGGTGGAGGTGGAGTTGATCGCCTTGCCTTGATGTGAAGGGGGCGATTCACGTGCCGGGGTCGGAATCCGCTCTTGCATGGGGCGGTCGGGGGCACGGCTCACGAGCGCGGGACATCCCCAGGAATCAGGTGGTCCAGTAGTTGGGCGACTCCTTGGTCACCACCACGTCGTGGGGATGGCTCTCGCGCAGGCCGGCGGGGGTGATCTCCACGAAGCGCGTGTCGCGCCGGAAGGCCTCGATGTCCGGGCAGCCGCAGTAGCCCATGCTGGCGCGCAGGCCGCCCACCAATTGATAGACCACGCCCGCCACTTTGCCCTTGTAGGCCACGCGGCCCTCGATGCCTTCGGGGACCAACTTCTCCTCGTCGCGGATCTCGCCCTGGAAGTAGCGGTCGCTGGAGCCGCGGCGCATGGCGCCCAGGCTGCCCATCCCGCGGTAGACCTTGAAGCTGCGGCCTTCGAAGAGCACGGTCTCGCCCGGGCTCTCTTCGCAACCGGCGAAGAGCGAGCCCATCATGACGGATTCGGCGCCCGCGGCGATGGCCTTGGCGAAGTCGCCCGAGTACTTGACGCCGCCATCGGAGATCACGGGAATGTCGAACTCGGCGGCGGCGGCGGCGCAGTCCAGCACGGCCGTGATCTGCGGCACGCCCACGCCGGCCACCACGCGCGTGGTGCAGATGCTGCCCGGGCCGATGCCCACCTTGACGGCGTCGGCGCCAGCCTCCGCCAGGGCGCGTACGGCTTCGCCCGTGGCCACGTTGCCCGCCACCACGTCCACGGCTGGGTAGGCGGCCTTCAACGTGCGCACCATGCCGATCACGCCGCTGCTGTGCCCGTGGGCCGTGTCCACGCAGAGCACGTCCACGCCGGCCTCCACCAGCCGCGCGGCGCGCTCCAGTTCCTTGGGGCCCACGCCCACGGCGGCGCCGGCCAGCAGGCGGCCGTGGCCGTCCTTGGCCGCGAAGGGGAACTGCTTCTTCTTTTGGATATCCTTGACCGTGATCAGTCCCACCAACGCGCCGCCCGTTCCCGTCACCAGCAGCTTCTCGACTTTGTGCTGCTGCAGGATGCGCTCGGCTTCCTCGAGGGTGGTACCCTCGGGCGCGCAGATCAGGTTCTCGCGGGTCATGGCCGAGGCGATGGGCAGTTCCAGATCCGTCAGGAAGCGCAGGTCGCGGTTGGTGAGGATGCCCACCAGCCGGCCCTCGTCCACCACGGGAATGCCGCTGATCCGGTAGCGGGCCATCACGGCCACGGCCTCGTGCAGGCTGCGCTCGCTGGAAAGGGTGATGGGCTGGCGGATCATGCCGGACTCGGAGCGCTTGACCGTGTCCACCTGGTGCGCCTGGTCGGCCGGGCTCAGGTTCTTGTGGATGATCCCGATCCCACCCTCGCGGGCCATGGCGATGGCCATCTCGGACTCGGTGACCGTGTCCATGGCGGCGCTGACCAGCGGGATGTTCAGCCGGATGCGGCGGGAGAGGCGCGTGGACACGCGGGCCTGGGCCGGCAGCACGATGGATTCGCGCGGCACGAGCAGCACGTCATCGAAGGTGAGGCCTTTGCCAATCAACTTGCTCATGACCGCTCCCTCGAATGCTGGGTATCCCAAAAGGCTGCCGCCAAAGCGACCCCTTCCCCCTGCAGGGGGAAGGTCGGGATGGGGGTTTTTCGCATCCCGGAGTTCGCCGGGGTGCCTTGTTTGCCACCTTTCTGCTTGCGCCAGAAAGGTGGCGCCAAAGAGGCGCTTTTTCTCACCCGCCAGAGTCAGCCCGCCTCCCGGCGGGCTTCCGCTGGCGGCAGTTCATCCTTCCTGCAACCGCGTAGTTGGTTCCGCCTGACGGCGTCACCACCTGGT
>JBAYTZ010000026.1 GCA_041675285.1 Candidatus Delongbacteria bacterium | reverse complement strand
GACCTGGCACCGACCTGGCACCGACCTGGCACCGGCCTGGCACCGGCCTGGCACCGGCCTGGCACCGGCCTGGCACCGGCCTGGCACCGGCCTGGCACCGGCCTGGCACCGCTTGATCCCGGCTTGGCCGGGACCCTTGTTTTCCACCTTTCTGCTGGCGCCAGAAAGGTGGAGCCAAAGAGGCGCTTTTTTCAGCGGCCGTAACTAGCCGGCCTCACGGCCGGCGTCGAACAGACGGCCGAGCGGTGTGATTCCTGATGCCGTGTAGTTAGTTCCGGCTGACGCCGTCACCACCTGGTTCTGGTTCAGCGCTACGCGCTTCACCTCACGCAACCTTTTCGTCATCCCCCGGCAACGTGATTGTCATCCCAGCGAAAGCTGGGATCCCATGGCTCGTTCCGGCCACTTGCCTTCCCTTGATTTCCACCCTTCTGCTGTCGCCAAAACTGGACAGTGCTCTGGCACCGACCTGGCACCGGCCTGGCACCGCTCCCCCGCTCCAAACAAAAAGGGCGCGGATCGCTCCGCGCCCTGGGATCGTCCGTTCGCCGACTATTCCTGGTTGACCCAGCCGGCGGTGAGCTTGCGCAGTTTGACAGTGGCTCCGTCGATCAGGCTGTAAAAGACCGGCACCACCACCAGGGTGAGCACCGTGGCCACGGTCATGCCGAAGATCACGGCGATGGCCATGCCCTGCCACCACTGGGTGGAGTCCGTCTCGCCCACCCATTGGAAATGCTTGAAGTCGAAGGAGATGCCCACGGCCATGGGTACCAGGCCCAACACCGTGCAGGCCGCCGTGAGCAGCACCGGCCGCAGACGGGTCGCCCCCGCCTGGATCAGCGCGTCGAACTTGCTGAGGCCCCGCTCGCGCAACTGGATGGTGTAATCCAGCAACACAATGGCGTTGTTCACCACCACGCCGGCCAGGCTGATCACGCCGATGCCGGTCATGATGATGCCGAAGGGCATGCGCGTCACCAGCAGTCCGAAGAACACGCCGATGAGCGAGAGCAGCACGGTGAAGATGATCACCAGCGGCGTGGACAGGCTCTTGAACTGGCTGACCAGCACCAGACCAATGAGGAAAATGGCGATCATGAAGGCCTTGCCCAGGAAGGCCTCGGCCTCATCCTGCTCCTTGCTCTGGCCGGCGAAGTTCAGGCTGTAGCCAGTGGGCAGCTCGTAATCCTTGAGCAGCCCCTTCACCTCGACCAAGGCCTCGTTGGGCAGGCGTCCTTCCACGTCGGCGGTCACGGTGACCACGCGCTTCTGATCCACGCGGTTGATCCCGCCCAGACCCGTGGTCAGTTGCACGTCTGCCACGCTGGAGAGCGGAACCAGTTTGCCCCCCTCCACCACCAGATTGAGATCCTGCACGTCCTCCACGGTCTTGCGGAAGGGCCGGTCGAAGCGGACCGTGATGTCCACGTCCTGGTCGTCCTCGCGGAAACTGCCCGTCTCCGCGCCGTTGAAGGCCGTGCGCACGGCGCCGCCGATCTGCGCGGTGGAAATGCCCAGGTAGGCCGCCCGTTCCCGGTCCACGCGGATCTGGATCTCCGGTTTGCCGCGGTCGAAGTCGCTCTGCAGGTTGACCAGGCCCTTCACGCCCTTGATGTGGGCCATGATGCGGTCAGCTTCGTCACCCAGCTGGCGGAATTCCTGCCCGGAGATCTCGATGGTGACGGGTTTACCCGTGGGCGGCCCCTCCTCCATCTTCTGCACCACCACCTTGGCGCCCGCCGTCCCGGCCAGGGCGGCGCGCAGGTCGGCCATGGTCTCCGTCGTCGGCCGCTCGCGATACTCGCGGTCCACCATGTCGATGGAGACGCGGCCCTTGTTGGCCGGCCCGCCCGTGGGTCCGCCCATGTCGAAGTTGGAGGTGCCCACGCCGGCCTGGGCCACGTAGGTCTGGACATCCTTGTAGGGGCCCATGCCCGCCTCGACACGCCGCAGGTAGGCGTCGGTGGCCTCCATTCGGCTGCCGGAGGGCAGCTCGAAATCCACGTAGACCTTCTTGGGGTCGATGGCGGGGAAGAACTCCGTGCCCGTGCCGAAGACGCCGTTGAGGACGATCATCACCAGCAGCAGGGCGTGGGCCCCCACCACCACCGTGACCCGGTGGTTGAGCGCCCAGGTCAGCACCCGTTTGTAGGACTGGGCGAAGGCCGCGTCCCGATGGTCGACGCCGGCGTCGCCGTGGCCCTTCTTGATGCGCAACAGCCAGCCGGCGATGACCGGATTGATGGTCATGGCGATGAACAGCGAGCTCGAGAGCACGATGATCAGCGTGATGGGCAGGTAGCTCATGAACTCGCCCATGATGCCCGGCCAGAAGACCATGGGAAGAAACGCGCCCAGCGTGGTCAGCGTGGAGCCGATGATCGGCCAGGCCACTTCCTTGGTGGCCTTGGAGGCCGCGTCGAAGGGTTTATGGCCCTCCTGCATGAAGCGGTAGATGTTCTCCACCACCACCACGGCGTTGTCCACCAGCATGCCCAGGGCCAGGATGAGGCTGAACAGCACGATCATGTTGAGCGTGTAGCCCAGCGCCTGGATGATGATCATCCCCATCAGCATGCTGAGCGGGATGGCCGTGGCCACGATCAGGCTCGTGCGGAAGCCCAGGAAGAAGACCAGCACCACCATCACCAGGATGAGGGCGTTGATGATCCCGTTCTCCAGCTCGTCCACCATGGCCTTGATGTCCTTGGACTGGTCGTTGCTGAAGGTGATGCGCGTGGTGGGGGGCAACTTGGGCAGCATGGCGCCGATGCGCGCGCGGGCCTCCTCCACGATGGTGATCAGGTTCTCGCCGGAGCGCTTGGACAGGCTGATGGTGACGCACTCGGTCCCGTCCATGCGCGCCGTGGAACTGCGGTCCTTGAAGCCGTAGGTCACGCTGGCCAGGTCGCGCACGTAAATCGGGAAGTGTTCGTCGGCCTTGACCACGAAGCCGCCGATCTCCGAGGGCGTGGCGATCTCGCCGGGGACGCGCAGCAGGTAGCTGTAGGCGCCCACGTCCATGCTGCCGCCGGGCATGTTGAGATTCTCATTGCGGATGGCGTTCTGCACGTCGTCCAGGGAAAGCCGGAAGTGGCGCAGCTTCTCCGGGTCCACGTTCACCTGGACCTCGCGCTCCAACCCGCCGGTGATCCCCACATCCAGCACGCCGGGGATGGTCTCCAGTTCGTCCTGGATGTCCTCGGCCACGTCCTTGAGCTCCGCCGGTCCGTACTCGCCGGAGACGTTGATCAACAGCACGGGGAAGGCGCTGAAGTTCACCTCGCTGACCATGGGATCCTCGGCGTCGGCGGGCAGCTCGGCGCGGGCCGCCTCCACCTTCTCGCGCACCTTGGAGAGCATGTCGTCCACGTCCTCGTCGGCGTCGAATTCGATGGAGATGACGGAGGCGCCCTCGGAGGACTGGGAACGCATCTCCTTGATCTTGTCGATCTCACTCAGCTTGGTCTCGATCTCCTTGGTGACCAGGTTCTCCATGTCCTCCGGGCTGGTGCCGAAGTAGAAGGTGGAGACGATCACGAAGGGGATGGTGATGTCCGGGGAGGATTCCCGCGGCAGGGTTTTGTAGCTCACGAACCCCATCGTGACGATCATCACGATCAGGGTGAAGATGCCCGCGCGATTGCGCAGGGCCAGGTCGATGAAACCCATCTCGATGCCTCTTCTCTTGTTCGGCCCAGCGGCGCCGGGCGGGCCGTCAGCGCTTGGCCTGCTCCGACATCTGGACCGCGGCGGGGGAGTCCACGACGGCCAGGGCCTGGCCGGGCACCAGTCCGCGGTAGCCGCTGACGATGAGCCGCTCGCCCGCCTTGAGGCCGCCCAGCACCTCCACCTGGTCGCCGTCGCGCTCGCCCAGGCTGAGCACGCGCACGACAGCCAGGCCGCCCTCCTCCACGAACACCACGTCCTGGTCCCCCTGGCGCTGCACCACGGTGACGGGCACAACGAGGCTTGCGGCGTCGCGGCCCCGGCGGATCTCCACCGTGCAGGCCATGCCGGGCCGCAGCGCGGCGCTCTTCTCCAGTTTCAGTTCCACGGGCAGCGTGCGGCTGCGGGCTTCCAGCACCGCGCCCACCCACTGGATGCGCGCCGGGCTTTCGATGCCCGCCTCGGAGACCCGCACCGTGGCCGCGGCGCCCTTCTCGGCGCGCGCCACCTGGTTCTCCGGCACGCCGCAGCGCACCTTCAGCTCGCCCTGGACCACCTGCAGCAGCGGGGAACCGGGATTGACCAGCTCGCCCACGTCCACCAGCCGCTCGGCGACGATGCCCGCCTTGGGCGCCGTCAGGAAGCAGTTCTCCAGGTCGATCCGCGCATTGGCCAGCCCGGCCTCGGCCATCCGCAGGCCGTTCTGGGCCTTCTTCCAGTCCGACTCGCTGACGCTCTGGCCCGCCTTGAACAGGCGGTCGGCGTTCTCGAAGTCCAATCGGGCGTTGCCGGCCTGGGCCTGGGCGGCGTCGAAGGCGGCCTGGTAGCGCCGGCTGTCCAGCACCAGCAGGGTGTCGCCGGCCTGGACCCGCGCCCCGCGATCCGCCACCACCCGGCGCAGCGTGCCGCTCACCTGGGAGGACAGGATGGCGTCGTTCTCGGCCAGCACTTCGCCCACCAGCAGCAGGCGGCTGCTGAAGGAGCGGGGCACCAGCGCCTCCACCACCACGTTGACCTTGTCCTGCTGGGTCGTGCCCTCCAGGACGTCCTTGCTGCCCTTTTCGTCCTGGGCCGCCTTGCCGTTGCCGCCGCAGCCGATCAGAACCAGCGTCCCGGCCGTCAGCAGGGCCAGGGTCGTGCGCCGGGCAGCGCCGGCGACTCTCGTCCTTGCCATGTCTATTCCTCGCTCTTGTAGTTCAGGTCCTGGTAGCTGGTCTGGTCCAGCAGTCCCAGCGCGTGCAACAACCCGATCCGCGCCTTGAGCAGCTCGAAGCGGGCCTGGGCCTCGTTCAGGCGCGCGGCCTTCATGGCCATGCGCGCGTCGCGCAGTTCCAGTTCGGAGCCCGCGCCGCCCTCGCGCCGCGTCTCGGCGATCTTCAAGCCTTCCGCCGCCGCCTCCGAGTTGCGGCTCCAGGCCTGCATGTCCAGGCTGCGGCGCTGCAGCTCGTCCAGAGCCGTCCGGCACTCCAGGCGGATGGCGTCCTGCAGCACGCTGTCGTCGGCCCGGGCCTTGCGCAGATCCTGCCGGCTCTTCACCACCTGGCTGGTGGTGCGGAACCCGTTGAACAGGGGCAGGCTGGCCTGCAGGCCCATGTTCCAGCTGTTGTTCCAGCTCTCGGACTGGCTGAACATGTCCCACTGGTTGGCGCGCTCCCAGTTGGCGAAGGCCGCCAGGGTGGGCAGGTGCTCGGCCTGGTAGACCTTCACGGCCCGTCGGTAGCCCGTCACCAGATTCGACGACAAGGCCACTTCCGCCCGATGCGCCAGCGCGAACTCGACCAGGCGGCGCTGGTCCTCGGGACCGATGCCACTTTCCAGCCGGCGGCCGTCCAGCAGGCCGGGAAACTCCGCCTCCAGCAGGTCGCAGCGCAGATCGAAATCGTGAGCCTCCAGATCCTGGCCCGGGGGCAGGTTGAGCTGGAGGGCCAGGCCTGCGGCGGCCTGGGAGTACCCATGCTCGGCCTCGCGCAGGGCGGGGATGGAGTTCATGTGCTCCACTTCGCTGCGCAGCAGGTCGAAGCGGCTCAGGGAGCCGATCTCGTGCAGCAGGCGGGCGTCGTCCAGCCGGGCTTGGGTCTGGGCGACCACCTCCTGGTTCAGGTCCGTCAGGTCCTCCAGCATGCCCATCTGGGCGTAGCCGGTCAGGTAGGTCTTCAGCAGCGTCGCCCGCTCCACGATCAGCGCCGCGTCGGAGACCCGCTCGTAGCTGCGCGAAACGCCGATGGCCTGGAAGGCGCTGCCGGAGAACAGCAACTGGGTCAGGTTGAGGCCCAGCTTGTAGTTGTCCTCGGCGGCCACCTTCAGCTCCGCCGTCTCCGTGCTGTCCACTTCCCAGAGGAAGCTTTGGACCTTGCCCAGCCGCGTGCCCGTGGCCGTGGCGGACAGGTTGGGCAGGGCGGTGGAGGCGGCCTCCACCACGTTCATGCGCGCCTTTTCCCGCTCGGCCAGCGCCTTCTGGTAGTCCCGATTGTGTTCCAGCAGCCAGGCCACCGCCTCGCCCACGGGCGGATCGAAGGTGGCGGCGCGGGGCGCCAGCCCCGGCAGCAGCAGACACCCCAGCAGCAGCGCGACGGGCCGCGCCCTCTTAGTGTTCCTCATGGAAGCCTCTCTCGCAGATCTGGATCCCCTCGAACAGAATGCGCAGCAACTCCCGGGTGAAGACTTCGTCGTCCAGCTCGATGAAGCGCTGCTTCTTGTTGTACAGATGGATGTGGAAAATCGAGATGACGATGGACGCGGAGGCCTCCACGCTGAGGTCCGCCCGGAACAGCCCGCGCGCGACCCCGGCCTGCAGGGCCTCGCTGACCACCTGCATGATGTCGCGGTCCTCGTTGCAGTGAACCAGCAGTTGCTGCTGCAACTCCGGACCCAGGCCCATCTCCGCGTCGCCGGTCATCAGCCGGCCCATCAACGGCCGCTCCTCCAGGTCTTGCAGGAAGCGCCGCACCAGGGCGCCCAGCGCCTCGCGGGGATCCTCGTGGCCGGCCGCCGCCTCGCGGGCCGCTTCGGCCATCAACTGACGCTCCCGCAGCACGGTCTTCAGGAAGAGATCCTCCTTGCTGGCCGCGTGCAGGTAGAGGCTGCCCTTGGCGATGCCCGCGTCCCGCGCGATGTCGTCCATCACCGTACGGCGGAACCCGAAGAGGGCGAATCGTTTGGCCGCCGCCTCCAGGATCAGGTCCGGTTTCTCCATCCCACCCTCGCTTGTCTGACGATTGACCCGTTGACCGATTGACTCATCTGACGTATTTGGTCAATCGGGTCACATGGTCATATTGCGCCAGCAGAGATGCAAGCACCGCTACGAAAAACCCAGCGCGCCGCTGGGACAGGATGCGAACGAGATCCGCAAACCGCTGGAATTTCAGGGATTAGGATAACGCGGGGTTGGGACAAGGACCGGCCGGGCGGCCACACTGCTCCGGCTGTGGCCGCACGTGGCGCGCGGAACCGCCTGGCTCAGACTTCGCCGTCCAGCACGCGCCGCAGGGTTTGCAGTAGCTGACGGGCGGTGAAGGGCTTGGGCAGCAGCTCCACCTGAGTGTTGGAGAACACCGCGTCCGTGAAGATGGTGTGCGAGTAGCCAGACATGTAGATCACCTTGAGCGTGGGCCGGAAGGCCATCAGGTCCAGGGCCAGGTCGGCGCCGGTCATGCCGCCGGGCATGATCACGTCGGTGAGCAGCAGGTCCACCCGTCCGCTGTGGAAGCGGAAGGCCTCCAGGGCGTCCGGCCCGCTTTCCGCGGCGATCACCGTGTAGCCGCCACTCTTGAGGATCCGCTTGACCAGGTTGCGCACGGTGGAGTCGTCCTCGGCCAGCAGGATGGTCTCGCGCCCGCCGCGCACCTCGTCCTCCACCACGTCCACGCCGCTGCCCAGCGCGACCTCGCCCTCGGGCAGGAAGACCTTGAAGGTGGCGCCGGCGCCGGGCTCGCTGTAGACGGCGATCTGGCCGCCGCTCTGCCGCACGATGCCGATCACCGTGGAGAGCCCCAATCCCGTGCCCTGGCCCAGGGCCTTGGTGGTGAAGAAGGGCTCGAAGATCCGGGACTTGACCTCGTCCGTCATGCCGGTGCCGGTGTCGGAGACCGTGAGCACCACGTGGGGCCCGGGCTGCATGTCCGGCAGCGAGCCCACCGTGTCCGCGTCCAGCAGGATGCTCGAGGTGCCGATGGTCAGCTTGCCGCCGTTGGGCATGGCGTCGCGGGCGTTGACGGCCAGGTTGAGCAGCACCTGCTCCAGCTGGCTGGGATCCGCGGTGACGATGCCCAGGCTGGGATCCAGGTCCAGCACGAGCTGCACGTCCTCGCCGATCAGGCGGCGCAACATCTTGTCCAGGTTGAGGATCAGTTCGTTGAGCTGCAATTCGCGCGGATTCAACATCTGCTGCCGGCTGAAGGCCAGCAACTGGCGGGTGAGGGCGCCGGCGCGCTGGCCGGACTGGTGGATCAGTTCCAGCTCCTGGTGCTGGGGATCCTCTTCCAGCGGGTGCTTGGAGAGCAGGATCTCGGCGTAGCCGTTGATCACGGTCAGGATGTTGTTGAAATCGTGGGCCACGCCACCGGCCAGCCGACCCACCGCCTCCATCTTCTGCATCTGCAGGAACTGCTGCTCCAGGGCGCGGCGCTCGCTGACGTCCAGGCCGGCGCCCACGAAGTAGGTCTCCCCGTTGAGTTCACAGCGGTTGCAGAGGTACT
Source organism: Candidatus Delongbacteria bacterium (assembly GCA_041675285.1). Lineage (NCBI taxonomy): Bacteria > Candidatus Delongiibacteriota > Candidatus Delongbacteria bacterium. The sequence goes on along the minus strand of JBAYTZ010000026.1, from coordinate 11,437 downwards.
GGATCGGCACCTTGCGGCCGTCCCGGGTCAGGTAGTGCAGCTCCGTCGAGGCATGCCCGCTGGTCAGGGCGTCGGCCAGCAGCTGGTTCAGCCGTGCCCGGTCCGGCAGGTCGATGAGGTCCCAGACGCTGCACGCGCGGATTTCCTCGGCGGAATAGCCGCCCACCCGTTCCAGCTCCAGGTTCCAGCGCACCAGGTGCCCGTCCTTGTCCAGCATGACCACGATGCCCGGGATCCCGTTGAACAGCGCCTTGTTCAGGGCCTGCTCGTCCAGCAGATCCTGTTCGGTCTTGAGCCGCTCCTCCAGTTCGCGCCGGGTTTCCAGCACGGAGCGCTGGAACACCACCACGGCCACGGCGATCAGCGCGACCACGGAGAAAATCTGGTAGAGGATGCTGCCCAACTGGATGACGTCGGTGGTGGGGCGGCTGGGCGGCAACAGGCCGGCCCCTTCGGCCCAGAAGAACGTGAAGGCGGCCACGGTGTTGATGGCGGTCATGTAGAGCCCGCCGCGCAGCCCGAAGGTCAAGCCGGACAGCACGATCAACACCAGATAGAGCATGAACACCGACGAGTGGATGCCGCCGGAGGTGCTGATGGCCAGGCTGGCCAGGAGCCAGAAGCCCAGCACGGCCGTCCAGCGGGCCCCCCGGACGCGCCCCCGCCCCAGCAGCGCCAGGATGACCACGCAGAGGAGGAGTTGGTACAGGGCGATGCCGCCGTAGCGGTTGATCAGCAATGGATTCAGGATCATGAGCGGCAAAACGAAGATCAGCGTCGTGAACAGGGACATGCCGGCGGTGATGAGCAGAACCCACTGCTGCTGCACGGTTTCGATGGAACTGCCGGCTTTGGGCAGCAGGGCGCTGCGCAGCCGCTGAACCAGGTTGTTGCTCACGTGTCTCGACCCCCGTTGCCCATCCGTTCCTCGCTGTCAGCTTTATCGGCAAGCAACTGGCGGGTCTGAATAGGGGTGGGGCGACGGGGGCGGGCCATGAGAAAGGCCGGCTCACGCCGGCCTTATCAGCCAAGTCAGCGGGAGGATCCCGCTTGGGAGAGTGCGAAGTGGATCTAGAAAATCATGATGAACATCAACAGGATCAACAGGAAGAGCGGGCTGGAGAACAGCATGTCGCTCGGGAATCCCAGCAGCCGTTGCCGATTCAGCACGCGGGTTAGCTTGCGATCCGCAGTCATGGCGTCACTCCGTTGTGTTCTGTTTCAGGGCAGTGTGCAGCGTGGCCGCACGACAGTTCCCTTCTGAGCAAGAGGTGGGCCAATCCCGGGCCTGGGGACGCCCAGCTTTAAAAGGCCATGATCCTCATTGGAAATACTGCACTTGGCTCGAGGAGAATGTGGTTCGATTCTGATCCCCGCTGCGCGATTTCAGGCAGGGCTGTTCAATTCCCGGCAGCTCCGCGCGCCTCTGCCAGAGCGGCTTGATCAGGCGTCGTGGTGGCGGGCCAACCAGCGCAGCCAGTGACGCTGCTCCCAGGCCACCGCCTCGGAATACCCCGGATAGGCCCGTTCCAACTTTCTGAATTCCGCATGGTGATGGACCAACCGGCTGCCTTGGCGCTGACCCCCCAGCCGGGCGTGGAGCAGTTCGTGGTGCAGCAGGTTGTCCAGTACCGCCGCGGGCACCCCGGGGTGGCGCAGGGCGCCGTGGATCTCGATGCGCCGGGCCCGGCCGTCGTAGCGCCCCAGCACGCGCCGGCTGCGGCTGGTGGTCCAGACCACGGCGGGCAACTGGTCGGGCGGCAGCCCGGGGAAGGCGGCCTGGGCCACGGCGATCAGGCGGGCCTCCAGCCGCGGATCCACCAGCAGGCCCTGCGGACGCCGCAGCGGCCGGACCTCGCCCCAGTCGGCGCGCAGTTCGGAGAGGCGCAGGCCCAGTTCCCGGGGCGGTCGTTTGCGGCGGGCCCGGTGCATGAGCAAGAGGCCCAGATCCAGGGCACCGCGGGGATCCCGCTCCAGCAGACTGGCATCCACCGTGAAGCGCCAGACCGCCGGCGGGCCGGCCCCCAGCCTCAGGCTGCCCAGGGTGCTGCGGTTGCGCCGGGTCCGCACCAGCACGGGCGGCGGAGCGGCGGTGCCCAGCGCCCGGTCCAGCTCGCGCAGGCGCAGCGCGATCTCTTCCCGGCCAGGGAGAGCTTCCAAGTCAAGCTGCAGTTGCTGCGGGTGCGCGCGCATGGGTTCCGGCATGGTCATGGATTGAAATGTAAGTTCCTGACGCCCTCCCTAGCCGGCGGGGCCGGGAAGCGCTCCAACGCGGCGCGCCCGGCAGCGGGTTCCAGCTGGAGGCGACGCAGAAGCGGAGCGGACGCGCGGCGTCCAGCCCGCCGCACAGAACAGCCAAACGCCCGGCGCGCCCGGGTGGGAAAGGAAGGCATGGCCCTCACCCGTGACGAGATCCTGGATCTGCTCAAGCAGGTCAACTACCCGGGCCTGAACCGGGACCTGGTCTCCTTCGGCATGGTGCAGGAAGTGGAAATCCTGCCCGACGGCGTGAACATCTACCTGGAGGTGGCCAGCAAGGACCCCGACATCCCGCGGCGTTTGGATGCGGTGGTCAAGCGCGGGCTGGAAGCCAAGGTGCCGGGGCGCCTGCAGGTCTTCACCAAACTCAAGACCAGCGGCGAAAGCGAGGCCGGCCACGGACATGGTCACGCCCACGGAGCCCAGGACCCCAACCAGCTGCCCAAACTGCTCAACCAGGTCAAGCACGTGGTGGCCGTGGCCTCGGGCAAAGGCGGCGTGGGCAAGTCCGCCGTGGCCTCCAACCTGGCCGTGGCCCTGGCGGCGGCCGGCTATCGCACGGGCCTGCTGGACGCGGACATCTACGGCCCCAGCGTGCAGCTGATCATGGGCACCCTGGAGCGGCCCTTCGTCCAGGACAACAAGATCATTCCGCTGGAAGCCCACGGCGTGCACATGCTCTCCATCGGTCACCTGATCGAGGAGGACGCGGCGATGATCTGGCGCGGGCCGATGGTCATGCAGGCCCTAACCCAGTTGATGCAGGACGTGCTCTGGCCGGAATTGGATTTCATGGTGGTGGACATGCCCCCCGGCACGGGCGACGCGCAACTCACCATGGCCCAGCGGGTGAAGCTCTCCGGCGTGGTGGTGGTGACCACGCCCCAGGAAGTGGCGCTGATCGACGCCCGCAAGGCGATCACCATGTTCCGCAAGGTGGAAGTGCCCATCCTGGGGATCATCGAGAACATGAGCTGGTTCCAATGCCCGGACACGGGACGGCGCCACCACATCTTCGGCCAGGGCGGCGGCGCCCGGGAGGCCGAGCGTCAGCACGTGCCGCTGCTGGCCGAGCTGCCCATCGACATCCGCATCCGCGAGGGCGGCGACCTGGGGCGGCCCATCGTGACCCAGGATCCCGTCTATGCCGAGCTCTTCGACCAGGTGGTGCAGGCCATCTGCCGGCAGTTGCCCTGAGGAGCGGGCTGTCGAACTGGAGCAGGATCAAGCCCATGGGATGGGCATGATCCTTGCGTACCAAGCCAAGTTCCGGCTGTTGGCTGGTTGACAGCACTCCGGGGCCTTCCTACTTTAAGTGCGCTTGTCCGAAACCCGGAGGAATCATGCTGCGCGCGTCCTGCCTTGCGGTCACCTGCCTGTTTGCCCTGTCCGCCGCCCACGCCCAACCCGCCGCGGGGCCGCTCCACGGCTTCACGTTGCGCCTGCACGGGGGCCTGGATCACCTGGCTGGGCTGGGGGACCTCAACGACCAGATCAATTCCATGAACCAGTACTTCGGCACCACCGGCAGCTGGGTGGAGGATGCCCAGGGTCAGGACGTGGGCAATGGCTGGGCTCCCTATCTCAAGGTGCCGGAGCTTAACAACCGTCCGGACATGGGCCTCACGGTGGAAAAGGATCTCATCAACTGGCCGCACAGCCGGCTGGTGGCCGGGCTGGAATACTCCGCCGGGGCCTCCTCTTCCTCCAACACCTTCGAATTCTCACCGGGCGCGGGCTTCACGGCCTCGATCTTCGGCAAGGAGAGCGTGGACGTCAGCAACATGCTGGCCACCTGCCGCTACAGCCTGCGGGACCCCAACCTGCCGCTCTTCGCCCACGTGGGTCTGGGTCTGGGCTTCGGCTCCATCGAGGCCGCCGGCAGCTACATCCAGATGCAGGTTTCGCAGTTCGAGGCCGACCCGCTCTTCGGCGAGGTGGTCACCCAGCACACGGTGCTGGCGAACTACGACGGCAGCGCCTTGACGGCCCGCCTGTTCGTGGGCGCCGAGTACGACCTGGGACCCATGGCGATCATGCTGGACCTGGGCTACAACCACATGAATTTCGACGAGTTGGACGGCAACACGACGGAGCAGTTCCGCTCCAATGAAGGCGTTATGGAGAGCTGGCAGGTGACCGGTGCCCCGGACACGCGCTACGAATTCGTGCCGCTGATTTCCGAGTCCCTCCAGCGCGCGGTGGAGAACGCCCGCAACGAGCTGCTGGGCCGCCCCGTGGACGAGAGTCCCATCGACCTGAGCGGCGACGTGAAGTCCATCGCCTACGATCTCTCCGGCGGCTACGCGCGCCTGAGCCTGGGCTACCGCTTCTAGCCCGTTTGATGAACTGTCGAGGGGCCCCGGCGGGGCCCCTTTTTTTATCCCAGTTGGCAAAGTTCCCGGCGGTCCACTGCCGGGTGGAAGTAGTAGCCGAGCAGCCGCCAGCTTATTCTTTGCCGTGCCTCAGTGCCCCTGTGGTTGATCTCAGGATCCCACCGGGCGATCGGCCGGGCTTCGCCATCTTGGGCCCGGCACTCCCATCCGCTCTTGGCAGAAAGGCCATCATGCGCAAGCTCTTCCTCATCGACCTGATGTCGGTCTTCTTCAAATCCCACATGGCCCTGGAGCGTCGCCACCTGACCACGGGGGACGGCCTCATCGTCAGCGGCATCCACGGCGTGCTGACGACCCTGGCCCGCATCCTGAAGAGCGAGCGGCCCGACGGTCTGGCCATCATGACCGACACGGCGGCGCCCACCTTCCGGCACAAGCTCTATCCGGCCTACAAAGCCAACCGGCCGCCCATGCCGCCGGAGATGGCCGCCCAGCTACCGCACCTCTACGAACTGCTGGCCCTGGCCGGCCTGCCCGCCCACAAGCACGAGGGTTGGGAGGCCGACGACCTGCTGGGCACCTGCGTGGACCGCGCCCGGGCCACGGGCTGGGACGTCTACGTGGTGACGGCGGACAAGGACCTGATGCAGCTGGTGGGGCCGGGCGTCAGCCTGTTCAACCCGCAGAAAGGCGGCGAGATCGACCTGGTGGGCGTGGAGCGGGTGCGCGAGAAGTTCGGCGTGCGGCCGGATCAGGTGGTGGACGTGCTGGCGCTGATGGGCGACAGCTCGGACAACGTGCCCGGCGTGCCCGGCGTGGGGCCCAAAACAGCGGCGGAACTGGTCTCCAAGCACGGCGATTTGGACGGCGTCTACGCCCATCTGGAGGAGCTGGGGACCAAGGCCGTGCGCGCCAAGCTGGAGGCCAATCGCGAGCTGGCCTATCTCTCCAAGGAGCTGGTGATCATCGACCGCCACGCGCCCTGTGAATTTGACCCGGAGCAGCTGCCCGAACCCGCCTGGACTTCGGCGCCCTTCCTGCAGAAGCTGGGGGAACTGGGCCTGCGCAGCGCCATGCAGCAATTCGCCGCGCTCGGCGGGACCGCCAGGCTCGAGCCTGGCGGTCCCGCCCTGCTGGCCGACATGCCCCTGCCATCCCCGCCCGCCCAGCCCCGCGCCTACCACTGCGCGGCCACGCGGCCCGAGGTGCTGGAGCTGGCGGCCCGGCTGCGAGCGGAGACCGGCCCCGGCCGACCCGCCGCCTTCGATTTGGAAACCACGGGCCTGGACGCCCACGCCTGCCGGATCGTGGGCTTTTCTTTCAGCTGGGAGCCCGGCGTGGCCTGGTACGTCCCGGCACGCCTGAAGGACGGCGCCGGCGCCGGGATGGGCGGCGGCCTTTTCGAGACGGACGCGGCGGCGGCGGAGCTGGCCTGGGTGCTGGAGCAGCTGCGTTCGTGGTACGAGGACGCCGCCTTCCCCAAGCTGGGCCAGAACGCCAAGTACGATCTCAACGTGCTGGCGGCCCACGGCGTCACCGTGCGTGGTACGGTCTTCGACACCATGCTGGCCAGCTACGTGCTGCGGCCGGCCGGGCGCAAGCACGACCTGGACTCGCTTTCGCTGCAATACCTGGGAATGACGAAGATTCCCACCGAGGCCCTGATTGGCAGCGGCGCCAAGCAGATCAGCATGGCCGACGTGCCGCTGGAGACCATCAGCGAGTACGCCTGCGAAGACGCGGACTGCGTCCTCCGGCTCTGGCCGCTGCTGGAGGAAAACCTGCGCGAGGCCGGCCTGCTGGAGCTCTACCGCCGCATCGACCTGCCCATGCTGGAGGTGCTGGCCCGGATGGAGCAGGTGGGCGTGCAGGTGGACGTGAGCCTGCTGCGCAGCCTATCGGCCGAACTGGCGGAGAAGCTGGCCACGCTGGAGCGTGAAATCCACGAGCTGGCCGGCGAGTCCTTCAACCTGAACTCGCCCAAGCAGCTGGCGGGGATCCTGTTCGACAAGCGCGGGCTGAAGCCCGGCCGCAAGACCGCCAGCGGCTGGTCCACCGACGTGGACGAACTGGAGCGTCTGGCCCAGGTGGACGATTTGCCGCGCCAATTGCTGGATTATCGCCAGCTGGCCAAACTCAAGGGCACCTACTCCGACGCCCTGCCGCTGATGGTCAACCCACGCACCGGCCGCGTGCACACCAACTTCAACCAGACCATCGCCGCCACCGGCCGCCTGAGCAGCACGGATCCCAACCTGCAGAACATCCCCGTCCGCTCGGAGTGGGGCCGGCGGATCCGCAAGGCCTTCACGGCCCCCGGTCCGGATTTCGTACTCATCGACGCGGACTACAGCCAGATCGAACTACGGCTGCTGGCGCACATTTCAGGGGATGCGGAGCTGGTGGGCGCCTTCCGCGAAGGAGCGGACATCCACACCCGCACGGCGGCGGCGATCTTCCACGTGGAAGAGAAGGCCGTGGACAGCGAGATGCGGCGCCAGGCGAAAGTGGTCAACTTCGGCGTGATCTACGGGATGGGTGCTTTCGCGCTGGCGGGCAACCTGGGCATCCCCATGGGCGAGGCCAAGCGCTTCATCGAGGAGTATTTCGCGCTCTACAAAGGCGTCTGGGACTGGACGCGGCTGGTGATCGAGAGCGCCCGGGAGCGCGGCTATGTGGAGAACCTCTTCGGCCGCCGGCGCTACCTGCCTGATCTGCTCTCCCAGAACCGCCAACTGCGCGAGGGCACGGAGCGCATCGCGGTCAACACGCCCATCCAGGGCAGCGCGGCAGACTTGATCAAGCTGGCCATGATGAAGATCGACGCCCGCCTGGCCACAGACCTGGCCGGCTTGAAGATGATCTCCCAGGTGCACGACGAGCTGCTCTTCGAGGCCCCGCGCGCCCGCGCCGCCTACTTCGTCGAGGAGATTCGCCGCGAAATGGAGACGGTGATTCCGCTGGCCGTGCCGCTGGTGGCTGAACCGGGAATCGGCGAGAACTGGCTGGAGGCGAAGTAGCCCCCAGCGCCCCCTTGGCAGCGGTCGTCATCTCCCGGCTTGACCGGCAGCGGATGCACAGCCGTAAATGCGGCTTGACAGTGCTCTGGCACCGGCCTGGCACCGACCTGGCACCGACATGGCACTGACCTGGCACTGACCTGGCACCGGCCTGGCACCGGCCTGGCACCGACCTGGCACCGGCCTGGCACCGGCCTGGCACCGGCCTGGCACCGACCTGGCACCGCTTGATCCCGGCATGGCCGGGGCCCATGTTTTCCACCTTTCTGCTTGCGCCAGAAAGGTGGAGCCAAAGAGGCGCTTTTTCTCAACGGCTAGAGTCAGGCCACCTCGCGGTGGCCTTCCGCTAGCCGCCGTTTGGGCTTCCTGCAACCATGTAGTTGGTTCCGGCTGACGCCGTCACCACCTGGTTCTGGTTCAGCCCTGCGGGCTTCACCTCGCGCAGCCAGCACGTCTTCGAGCCGTTACGCCTTCGTGCTCAAGCAGGTCCTTGGATGTGTCACGCGCAACCCAGGCCAGGACTTGTCCGGCCTCTGTGCCCCTGTGACTCTGTGGTGAGCTGTCAGCCAAGGGGGCTTACAGAGGGTCAGGTGATGCACCTGACCTTCTTTTTCTCCAGGCTGATCCAGATGAACCCGAGGACGATCAGCGGGTAGGTCAGGGCGCGGGACAGGCTGCGCCGCAGCTCGGCAACCCGTTCATAGTAGTCCACCAGGTAGCGCGTGCAGAGGGCCAGCTGGCCGGTGCGCTCGCCGACGGCCACCAGGGAGAGGACCATGCCGGGCTGGGTGGGGTCGGCCTCGCGCAAGGCCTCGGCCACGCCGCGACCGGCTTTCAAGCCCTGCAGAAAGCGCGCACTGAAGCGCCGCCCGGCCACGGGTCCGCGGCTGTGCAACACGCCCTCCAAGGCCGCCTCCAGCGAGAGGCTGCGCGAGGCACAGGTGTGAAGGAGTTTCAAGCGCGGCAATAGAAGCTGTTCACGGGAGTGAAAGGAAGCCATCGAGTTTCGTCCACCGTTGTGCCAGACTGATTGCCCGCAATGTACGATCCGCATCAGGTGGACGCGTGTTGTTCACGCCGCTTTTCAATACATGATATGTAGGATGGAATCGAACGCACGCTGTCTTGCTGAAGCAAGTCCTTTAGCTTCGCGCCGCCGGATCTTCTTCCCAGGACCAGCGGCTGATCTGCCGGCCTTCCGTGTCGAAGCGGTACACAATCACGCCCGTGTTGCCCGAGCCCGGGACCGCCTAGCGAATGCTGGCCGGCAGGTTCTGTTTGTTTGGAAGCTACTTTATGCCAATTTTAGGTCCTTGAAATCGATATGAATAAATACCGTCCCGCAAAGCTAATCGCATAGCATCCAACGATATGAATTACTGAAAACAAAGGATATAGTGGGGTTTTCAGCAAATCTTTTCTCAGTTTCTTTATTGACCTATTCACCTCAATTCTCCTGAAGAAGTAACTTCTTATCAAATAAGAAAGGACCATTTCACCTCCCTTTCTATCAGAATAATAACCACGCTCTTCAAAATACTTCTTCAAAGCGCCTTGCAAATCCTTATTGTAATAAATGTGATTCGTTTTAATGAAAACGATTAAATGGCACATACCTAGTGTGGCTATCAATGCGAACTGAATGACCAGGAATACACTATTGTCTAAACCGATCGCTCCAACACCAAACGATATCGCCAGTGAGTACACTATCAGCATTTTCCACTTTTTCGCAATCTTCTTCCTTTCAGAGACTATCTGCCCTATTACCACATCAATCTCATCTCCGACACAATGCATGTCATTAACTCCAATTTGTATTGCCATCACCTATCAGTAAAAGTCTTAGAATTCTCTCTGGAAAGTTCAAGTAATCCCCGAAGATCATTCCCAGTTTTGTTTTGTTCAATTTTTTCAGTTTTGTTATTTTCTGTTTTTGTAATATCGAAAGGAATGGCTGGTATTGGCGTAAAGCCAATTGCTCCCCCAAACTCAATTGAAGCGCCGGCTACATCATCACCTGATTCAGGCTCTGTGAATCCACCATATGCCTGAATCAGCTTAAATGGCGTATTGATTGATAATGAAAGACTTGAAGACGGGACATCGAAATCCCTCAAACTTTCACTTGCTGGCAGAATTCTAACTCCAAAAGCAGCGTCTACTGAAGGAATCGATGATACACCAGTAATTTCACTACTCGTTAACCTGGCGTCAAATCTAGGTGGCGAGACTCCAAATTCGATGTCCCATTGGAAAGATCTCCCTATCACCTCTACATTGTCGAAAGTAAAAGCCGCTTGAAAAGAAATTCCTGAGCATCCATCTTTATCTACACTTCCTACAGGGTTACTTTCAACATAACCATAAGAGGTTACCGATGCGAATTCTTCCGCCAGCGGATCCCGCTGCCACCACCGGCCCAGGCGCGGATCATAGAAGCGCGCGCCGTAATTCATGGTCTGCAGGCCGAAGGTAGTATCCAGGGGCTTGCCCGTGTAGCCCTCGGGCGTGGTCTTGGTGTCGGGGGACTGCGGCAGCTCGCGGCCGAAGGGCGTGTAGTCCATCGGGTTCTTGGGCATCCAGCCGATCACGCTGCGGTCATCCGGAACCGTGGTGTGGCTTTCCACTCGCAGGCGCGGGCTGCCCAGGTGGTCGTTCAACACAATCTCCCCGCGCAGGACGTCGCTCTCAAGCGGCTGCGTACCGGTCATGGGGGCGCGGGTCTGCGCCAGGAGGCCGCGGGCTCCGTAGGTGCTCCAATTGCGCGTCAGGCTGCCCGGCAGGGGCAGGTCGTCTGTGCCGCCTGAGTTCATGAACTCGCGCCGATACCAATTGCCTTGCTCTCCAGCCTCCGTCAACACGTTCACCAGGCGGTGGTCGAGCACCCCGTTCGCTATTCCCACCCGCGCATCCAGCCGACCCAGCGCGTCGTAGTAGCTCCACTCGTTGCCTTCCGTGCCTGCCACCTTCTCGCCCGTCACAGCGTCCAGTTCCCAGGACCAGCGGCTGATCTGCCGACCTTCCGTGTCGTAGCGGTACTCGATCACGCCCGTGTTGCCTGAGGGCAGCGCCAGCTTGATGGTCGCCGGCAGGTTCTGGTAGTTTGACACGATGTCCGTGATGGTCGCGCCTGTGCCGTTTGGCATGAAGCGCGGCAGGGCATCGGTCTTCAAGCAGAAGTGTCGGTGATGGTTGGAAGTCACGCGGCAAATGTACGGATCCATTCGCGCCGGTTGGTGTCAGGCACGGTGCCAGACACCGTTCTCGCACGCCCCCATCCGCCCGTGTGCGCTGCGCGCACCCGGCCGGCTTCTCCCGCGGGGCGCGGGGGAAGCTGTTCCACACTCCGGGACTTCCGTCATGCTCGACCCACGGGATCACCCATGTCCATTCTCCAGGCGCCTCGTAGCGCCTGGGCGGTGTGATTCCGGCAGCCAAGTTGCCAAGGTGCTGACCGGAGCACGGAGCCTGGGATCCCAGCTTTCGCTGGGATGACAGTCACTTTGCCATGGGATCCCCCGTTCAAGCCGGGGGATGACGAGCGACTCCCCCCATCCCGACCTTCCCCCACTTCGCGGTTAAGGTGTCGCGCCGGCGGAAGTGAAAGGAATGAGTGAGGTGAAGCCCGGAAGGGCTGAACCAGAACCTGGGTGAAGCCGTCAGGCGAACCAACTACCTGGAGACAGGAAGGAGCCGCTGCCGCCAGCGGAAGCCCGCCGGGAGGCGGGCTGAGTCTGGACGGCCGGTCAGGCCGGGTGAGAAAAAGCGCCTCTTTGGCTCCACCTTTCTGGCGCCAGCAGAAAGGTGGAAAACAAGGCG
>JBAYTZ010000025.1 GCA_041675285.1 Candidatus Delongbacteria bacterium | reverse complement strand
GTCAGGAATGCGTGGCGCTTACTTGGTCAGCACCAGGCGGCTCACCTGCTGGCCGGAGACCGTGCTCAGGCGGGCCAGGTAGAGACCGGAGGGCAGGTTGCCGGCGTTGAAGGCGACCTGATGGGAACCAGCGCTCAGCATGCCGTCCACCAGGGTGGAGACCAGCTGGCCGTTCAGGTTGAAGATCGACAGCTCCACGTTGCCCGTCTCCGCCAGCTCCACGGCCAGGGTGGTGGTGGGGTTGAAGGGGTTCGGGAAGGCGCGGATCAGGTCCGGGCTGACGGGCAGCGGCTGGGCTTCCACCTCGCCGTCATCCGTGAAGCAGACTTCGCCGTGGATGAAATCTTCGCCGATGCCGTCGTCATCCAGCGAGCCGGCGAAGACGTGGAAGGTGAAGCACAGCACGTCGGCGTTCAGGTCTTCCAACTGGCCCAGGTTGTTCAGGCTCAGCTCGAAGTCCGGCGTGGCGGCCACGGGCGTGTAGAAGTAGGGGCCCATGAAGGCGGGCAGATCGGCGCCGAAGCAGCGATACATCCGGTTCACGGGGCCGCTGAACTGGCTCACCCGGTAGACGCCGTCGTTCTCGCCCATGCCGGCGATCACGTCGTACAGACCGTCCTGGTCGAAGTCGAAGGCGATCAGGATGGATTCGGACTCGGCCAGCATGGGATAGTCCTGGCCGCCGTTCATCACCAGCCAGGGGCTGGAGAAGCCGTCGATGCCGTCCCCGTCGGCGTCGCCGGCGATGCCGAAGAAGTCCAGGCCGACGTGCAGCTGACCGGCCAGACGATCCAGCTCGAAGTTGGCCGAGGCGAGGTCCCAACCGGAGACGGTTCCGGGAGGCGCGTTATAGGTCGGCACCGCGGCGTCGCCCAGCGGATCGCCCACGGACACGACGTCCGTTCCATTGAAGTCCGTCGGCACCACGCCCGTGAAGGTGATGGCGAAGGCCGCCGGACCCAGCACAAGGACGCTGAAGGCGCAAGAAAGAAGCTTCCTCATCGATCGTTCCCCCATCTCAAATTGCGAATGTTCCAGAGCTGTTCTTTTCCTGGTTGGCGGACCCTCCCCAACAGTGGATCCGCCGGCACAAGCCCGTTTGAAGCAAGACTTGTGCCATTTCCGCAAATGATGACAGTCAAAGACTTCGACTTATCGCAAAGCTAACATTCAACGGAACAGGCCCGATTCTGGTCAGAGCCCGCCGCATTTTGAACAAGCTGTCCACCGCCTCGTAGCTTTGACTCAGCTTGCGCGGCCCCTTTCTGGTCCCGCGCTCCATTCAGGATCGCTTCGGAGCCCGGGCCCGCTCCGCGCCCCTCGCCGCCGGCCGCCGACTCCGGACGGGCGCCCCGCGCGCCCTGGCCCAAGCTTGGATCCCCCTCGGGCCGTGGCTATATTGCGCGCCACGTATTCCAGGATCGGACACCGCCTGTGCAACGCTTGCCCCTCTTCAGCACCCTGGTCGCCTGCCTGCTTCCGGCCGTGCTGCTCACGTCCTGCGACGAGTCGGAGAGCACCCTGGGCGGTCGGCCCGGCGGTCAGGCCATTTCCTTGACCGATTCCGTCGAGGTGGGCGTGCTGAGCGCCTTCCACCTGCCCCAGAGTCTGGTGGCCGCGGCCCGCCACGTGGTGGGGCGCAGCGACAGCCTGGGGTTGGAGTCCGTGCTGCTGCTGCGGCTGGACTACACGCCCTATGAGGACTGGACCGATCCGCCGGAGGGCGCGCCCGCGATCCAGCTGTCCTTCAAGATGGACCACAGCGCGGCCCTGGCCTGGTTCCCCCAGCGCAGCACGACGGCGCCGGAGCCCGGCGAGTCGGCCAATTACATTGATCTGGATGTCCTGCTGCTGCGCGACAGCGTGGGCTACGAGGACGTGGGCTGGGAGGACTTTTTCAGCGACACGCTGCTCACCCAGTCGGTGCTGGACCGGATCAGCTTCCGCATCAGCGACGCCGACACGGCCTTCGGGGAGGATTCGGACCCGCTCAGCGGGCGGCGCACCTACCGCGGCCTGCCCACCTGGTGGTTCCAGCACGCGGACACCACGGCCCGCTGGCTGATGGTGCGCGCGGCCGCCGGGCAGCAGGGCTTCATGCCTCTGCTGGGCGCGGGCTACACCAGCCTGCTGCGGCCCGGGCTGCGCATCGCCAGCCAGCAGATCGACTCGGTCTACGTGGACAACGTGGCCGTGGCGGACACCAGTTTCGACACCACCTTCGTGGCGGCCACCTGGCAGACCAGCCTGGTGCGGGACACGGCCCATCCGCCGCGGCCCTCGCTTTCCACGGGCTGGGCGGGCCAGGTCTTCACGGTCCTGCCGGCCTTTCCGCCCAACCCCGACAGCAGCCTCTACGATCCGCTCACCTCAAGCTTGGTGGAAGCCTGGCTGAAGGTGCCGCTGGGTTTGCCGGGCTTCAACCTGGCGGGGACCAAGGTCAACCTCTACGCCGTCGGGCTGGGGGATTCCGCCGGCGTGGACGTGGAGTCCGACCAGTTGATCGCCTCGGACTTTGCCGACGATTCCACCCAGGTGCTGACCTTCAACCTGACTTCGCACCTGCGCCGGGTCTGGGTGGAGGACGACACGCTGCACAACACGGATCCCATTCCGCTGGTGCTGAAAATCGACGACTACAACCTGCTGCAGCTGCGCCAGCTGCGGCTGGCCGACCCCGCCCTGGAGCGGCCGCGGCTGGTCTACTCGCTCTCCCAGGCGCCGGAAGGCTGGGTGCGGCCATGAGCGCGCTCCGACTCTCCCTCTGGCTGGGACTGGGCCTGCTGCTGCTGCCGCCGGCCCAGGCCGTGGGGCCGCTCACCCAGGCCCCGTGGGGCGAACCGCTCTGGGCGGGCTCCGCGGCGGAGCTGGGCCGCGGCGGCGCCGGCCTGGCCCTGCTGGATTCCACCCGCCTCTCGCTCAGCAACCCGGCCTTGTTCCACTCCGGCCGCCTGACCCGCTTCACGACGGGCTTCGGGCTGACGCGTTCGAAGGTCGAGGCGGGCGGGCAGTCCGAGCTGATGAGCGCGGGGCATTTCGACTCCCAGGCCCTGGGCGTCCCGTTGCTCTGGCAGGACCTGCACGCGGGCTTCATCCTCAATCCGCTGACGAGCATGGATTACCTCCAGGCCGAGCGCCTGCTGGACGGCGCGGGCCGGGAATACGTCAGCTCGCTCAAGGGCGGCGGCGGCCTCAGCCGGGCGGGCCTGGTGTTCTCCCGGGCCTGGGGCGGCCGGCTGCGCACGGGCGTGGACCTGGGCGTGGTGTTCGGCAGCGTGCTGGAGGAGTGGAAACTCTTCTATCCCGAGACGGCCCCGCCCTACGACAGCTGGGTGGAACAGCGCCGCTCGCTTTTGGGCTTCCAGCCCAAGTTCGGCCTGCACTGGCTGGCCCGGCCGGAGCTGGGACTGGGCCTGGGCCTGACGGTCACGCTGCCCAGCCAGGGCGACCTGACCGTGGACGTGGAGAACCCGGGCAACGGCGTGGACGACGAGGTGCTCTCGCAGCGCGTGGACCTGCCGGGCGAAGCCGCCCTGGGGCTGGCCTGGCGCCGGGGCGGGCTGGACTGGTTGCTGGACCTGCGCCTGCAGGACTGGAGCGACGTGCCCCTCGGTCTGACGAACCTGCCGGCCCAGGCCCGGGTGGACCGCCCGCTGGGCCTGGCCCTGGGCGTGGAGCTGCCCGCGCTGCCCGACTTCAACGCCCCCTGGCCGCGGCGCGTGACCTGGCGCGCCGGTCTGCGCCACCAGGAGTGGTACGCGCGGCAGGAAGTGGCGGCGGGACGCTGGGCGGACCTGAGCACGCTGCTGGTCACGCTGGGCGCGGGCGTGCCCCTCAAGGCCCACGGCACCTGGCTGGACCTGGCGCTGGAGGCCGGCCGCACGGGCAGCGGGGAGTCCGGCGCCCTGCAGGAGGATTTCGTTCGGCTGCGGCTGGGCCTCAGCGCCCGCGATCTCTGGTTCCTGCGCCCGACCTATTGATCCGAATCACGAACCGACTGACTGTGGAGGAGTACCGTCATGCGTCACCTTCTGCCCCTGCTGGTGGCTGTCCTGCTGTTGGGTTCGGCCTGCAACCAGGCCTACCAGACCACCCAGGCGCCGGCGCCCCAGGCCAGTGAGGCCCTCAGCGAAGAGCAACTCAAGGCCCGCGAACTGGAGATGAAAAAGGCGCTCAGTTTCGCCCACGAGTACTACAAGCAGGGCAACTACGGGGAAGCCAAATCCTATTACCTGAAGGCCTTCGCGCTGGACGACGCCAAGACGCTGGCTCCGCACCTCAAGCGCCTGGCCACCTGCTACAGCAGCCTGGGCGACGCCGACTCCGCCCGCGTGATCCTGCGCCAGGCCGTGGAGCTGCAGCCCGATTCCTGGTACGAGCACCGCACCCTGGGCTCGCTCTTGATGGCCTCCGGCGACAAGGAGGGCGCCTTCGCCGAATTCCAGGCCGCCGCGGCCCTCAAGGCCGACGACTGGGAATCCCACCGCGACATGATGCGCATGCTTAAGGACAAGGCCGCCGAGGCCGAGGGCACCACGGGCTGGGACGCCGTGATCGCCGAGCTGGACCAGCTCATCGCCCTGCGTCCCGAGGACCAGGAGTGGGGCAAGCTGAAGGACGAGATCCTCTCCGCGCACTACGATCCCGAGGAGCTGATCGCCTCGCTGCGTCAGAACCACCAGCAGTTCCCGGACGACGCCAAGATCACCCAGAAGCTGGCCACGGCGCTGGTGGAGTTCGCCACCCCCGAGAGCTACCGCGAGGCCCTGCCCCTGCTGGATGGGCTGATCGCTGCCCAGCCCGAGCAGGTCCGTTTCCTGGACCTGAAGGCCACGGCCTTGGAGGGCCTGGGGCGGATCGAGGAGGCGGCCGGCCTCTTGGCCAAACTCTTCGAGCTCAAGCCCGGCCAGACCGAGATTCCGGCCCGGATCGGCGAGCTGTTCTTGAGCCAGAACAACCTGCGCCAGGCCCGGCGCTGGGCCTTGAAGAGCAAGGCCAGTTTCCCGGGCTACGGCAAGGGCGGCCTGCTGCTGGGCCGGGTCTGCGAAGCCGCCGTGGACGCCTGCGCGGGCAAGGACCTGACCTTCGACGACAAGCTGGTCTACGAGCTGGCCGCCAAGGAGTACGACGCGATCAGCGATCCCGCCGCCAAGGGCCAGGCCCGCCAGCGCCGCCAGGCCCTGGAGGAGGTGCTGCCCTCCGCCGAGGACCGCTTCTTCAACAAGTACGACCGCCCGCGCAAGGACTGCTACAAGTGGCTGCTGGAGTAATCGGCCTGGCCGCCGACCACGCGGCCTGGGATCTCAAGCGCGCGCTGGCCGCCCGCCTGCACGCCCTGGGCTGGACGGTGCGCGACTTCGGCACGCACGGCCCCGCCGCCTGCGACTATCCCGACGTGGTGGTGCCCTGCGCCCAAGCCCTGGCCCGCGGCGAGCTGGACCTGGCCGTGGTGGCCTGCGGCTCGGGCATCGGCGCCTCGATCAGCGCCAACAAGGTGCAGGGCGTGCGCGCGGCCCTCTGCCTGGAACCGGAACAGGCCCGCCTGTCCCGGCGCCACAACGACGCGCGCTGTCTGGTGCTGGCCGCCCGCCTGCGCGACGAGGAGCAAAACCTCGCGCTGCTGGAGGCCTGGCTGGCGGAGGACTTCGAGGGCGGCCGCCACGAGCGGCGCATCCGGCTCCTCCACGAACTGACCCAATGCTAGAGGTTGTCCCATGTCCATCCTGAGCCAACGCGACCCGGAGGTCTGGAACCTGCAAGTGGCGGAACTGGCCCGCCAGCGCGGCACCCTGGAGATGATCGCCAGCGAGAACTTCACCTCCCGGGCGGTGATGGAGGCCCAGGGCGGCGTGATGACCAACAAATACGCCGAGGGCTATCCGGGCAAGCGCTACTACGGCGGCTGCGAGTGCGTGGACGGCGTGGAGGACCTGGCCCGGGAGCGCGCGCGCCGGCTCTTCGACTGCGAGTACGCCAACGTCCAACCCCACTCGGGCAGCCAGGCCAACATGGCCGTCTACATGAGTTTCATCCAGCCCGGCGACACGGTGCTGGGGATGGATCTGGCCCACGGCGGCCACCTGACCCACGGCTCGCCCGTCAACTTCTCCGGCCGGCTCTACCGCTTCGTCTCCTACGGCGTGCAGCGCGAGACGGGGCGCATCGACTACGACCAGCTGGCCCAGCGGGCCCGCGAGCACAAGCCGCGGCTGATCGTGGCCGGCGCCAGCGCCTACCCGCGCGAGATCGACTTCGCCCGCATCCGGGCGGTGGCCGACGAGGTCGGCGCCTACTTCTTTGTGGACATGGCGCACATCGCCGGCCTGGTGGCCGTGGGCGAGCACGTCAGCCCGCTGCCCCACGCCCACGTGGTGGCCTCCACCACCCACAAGACCCTGCGCGGGCCGCGCGGCGGCCTGATCCTGCTGGGCAAGGACTACGACAACGTCCACGGCGACGTGGCCGCCAAGAGCGGACGGATGAAACAGCAGAGCGAAATCGTGGACAGCGTCGTGATGCCCGGCGTGCAGGGCGGCCCGCTCATGCATGTGATCGCCGCCAAGGCCGTGGCCTTCGGCGAGTGCCTGGAGCCCGAGTTCGCCGGCTACATCCGCCAGGTGAAGGCCAACGCCCGCGCGCTGGCCCAGGGCCTGGTGGAGCAGGGCTACCAACTGGTCTCCGGCGGCACGGACAACCACCTCCTGCTGGTGGATCTCACCGACAAGGAGATCAGCGGCAAGGCCGCGGAGAAGGCCCTCGAGGAGGCCGGCATCACGGTGAACAAGAACATGGTGCCCTTCGACGAGCGCAGCCCGCTGATCACCTCGGGCATCCGCATCGGCACGCCGGCCCTGACCTCCCGCGGGATGAACGAAGACGCCATGCGGACCATCGCCGGGTTGATCCACCGCGGCATCCGCTCCGCCAAGGATCCCCAGGAGCTGGCCCGGATCCGCGCCGAAGCCGCCGAACTGGCCGCCGCCCATCCCCTTTATCCCGGCCTATGAGGTGCCCGGCGTGCGGCCATGACGAGGACCGGGTGCTGGACAGCCGGCCCGCTCGCGACGGCGCGGCCATCCGGCGCCGCCGGGAGTGCAGTTCGTGCCAGACGCGCTTCACCACCTGGGAGTACATCGAGGGCACCCAGCTGACGGTGGTGAAGACCGACGGCGGACGCGAGGTCTACTCCCGGGCCAAGCTCGGCCGCGGGCTGGAGCGGGCCCTGATCAAGCGCCCCCACACCGAGGAGCAGATCCGCGAGCTGGTGGCCCGGATCGAGCGCGCCATCCTGGCCAGCGGCGCGGCCACCGGGGAGATCAGCTCCAGCGAACTGGGGGAGATCGTGCTCGAGGAGCTGCGCTCCTTCGACGAAGTGGGCTACATCCGCTTCGCCTCCGTCTACCGCCGCTTCCAGGACGTGCGCGAATTCGTCCAGGAACTCAAAGTCTTCGATTGAGACCATGCTGAACCTGCGCCCGCGTCGGGGCCTTGCGCTGCCGCATCGAGAACTCGAGGCCTGGCCGGCGCTTCCCGCCCCACCCTCCCGGCTTCTGCTGCCCCTGCGGCACTCCCGGCTGGACCAGTCGGAGCCCGTGGTGCGTCCGGGCCAGCGCGTGGCGGCCGGCGAGCCGCTCTCCTTACCGCTGGGACTGGCCGCCCGCGTGGTCTGCAGCCCGTTGGCCGGCCGGGTGCGCCGGGTGGACGTGCTCTCCGTGGTCCATCCGCCGCTGCGCGACGGCAGCCCGCGCGGCGCGCTGCCCGTGCCCTGCGTCGAGCTGGACGAGCTGTCCGCGCCCTCCCTGGAGGAGCGCACGGACTGGCAGCAGCTGGAGCGGCCCGCCCTGCTCGAGCGCCTGCGACCCTGGGGCCTGACAGGCGCCGAGGGTCTGCCCCTGGACCTGGAGCTGGAGCTGCTGTCCGGGGAGGCCCGGTTGCTGGTGCTGGGCGTGGCCCCGGCCCAGGCCCTGCAGGACGCGCTGCTGGAGCAGGTTCCGGCCGCCCTGGCCCGGGCGGTGACCGCGCTCTGCCGCCTGCACGGCTTTCGGGAACTGCTGCTGGCCTGCCCACCGGTACACTCGGAGGCCCGCCGGCGCTGGCTGGCTCTGCTGGAGCCCATCCTGCCCGCGCGCTGCGTCGTGCTGCGCCAGGGGCATCCCTGGGATCAGCCCCGGCTGGCGGCCCTGGCCCTGGGCCGGCCCCTGCCCTCCCCGCGCCGGCCCCTGGCGGCCCAGGGGCTGCTGGCCCTGACCCTGGACCAGCTGGCCGCGCTGGAGCTGCGCCTGAGCACGGGCTTGCCTCTGCCGCCCCTGGTCTGCCAACTGGACGATCTGCCGGAACCCCACGGCCTGCCCCAGCCGCGCAGCTGTCGCGTGCTGCGCGCCTGGCCGGGCACGCCGCTGTCGGAACTGGATCCCGCGCTGCCCCAGCCCGGCGAGTGGCTGGTGGCGGGCCTGCCCCTGGAGGGCTCGCCCCTGCTGGAGGGCGGGACGCCGCTCTTGCCCGGCCACACGCTGCTCAGCCGCCTGCCCCGCCTGAAGTCCCCGGAGGCGGAGGAGGCCTGCATCCACTGCGGCCAGTGCCTGGACATCTGCCCCATGCGGCTGGCGCCCATCCGCCTGGTGCGCCTGGCGGGGGAGGAACGGCTGGAGGAGGCTCGGGGACTGGGCCTGGAGCACTGCGTGCACTGCGGACTCTGCAGCTGGATCTGTCCCAGCCGCGTGGAGCTGGAGGATGGGCTGCGCCGGGCGCGCCAGCGTCTGCGGGAGGCCCGCCATGGCGGCTGAGATCCACCTGCTGGGACCTGTTCCGCTCCTGCGCCGTCCGGCGCGCACGGGCAGCCTGATGTGGCGCGTGGTGCTGGCCCTGCTGCCGGCGGCGCTGCTGGGCGTCGCGGCCTACGGGCCCGAGGCGGCCTGGATGCTGGGGGCTTGCCTGAGCGGCGCCTGGCTGATGGAGGTGCTGGCCGGCGGGCTGCGCGGGCGTTCCACGCAGAAGGACGGCAGCGCCGTGCTGACGGGCCTCCTGCTGGCCCTCACCCTGCCGCCGGGCCTGGCGCCGGGGTGGGCCTTCCTGGGCGGCGTGCTGGCCATCCTGCTGGGCAAGCAGGTCTTCGGCGGGCTGGGGCGCAATCCGCTCAATCCGGCCCTGCTCGGCCGCCTGCTGCTCGCGCTGCTGGCGCCCGGCGCCTTGGAGTCGGGCCTGCGCCAGCCCTTCGGCTGGCAGGGCGGCTCCTGGCTGACGGGCGCGCCCGGGGCGGCGGATCCGCTGCGCCTGTTCTGGGAGACCCGCCGCGTGCTGGACCAGGCGCTGGCGGGTTTGACTCCCCGGCTGCCCGCGGACTGGCCGCAAGGCCTGGATCGGCTGGACCTGATCCAGCACGCCCAGGACATCCTCTCCCAGGCGGGTCCGGGCCAGGTGCTCTGGGCCCGGCTACCCGGCCTGTTGGGGGAAGTCTCGATCCTGGCTCTCCTGCCCGGGCTGGTCTGGCTCTTCACGGCCCGGCTGGTGGATTGGCGCGTGCCCGCCGCCGGACTGGTCTTCCTGCCCGTGGGCTTCCTGCTGGCCTCGAGCGGGGCCGGCGGCCACTGGCTGCCCCTGGCCCTGGGCCTGCGCGGCACCAGCCTGCTGCTCGTGCTCTGCGTGCTGGCCTCGGACCCGGTGACCTCGCCGCTGGGCCAGGGCGCCAAGTTCCTCTTCGGGCTGCTGGTGGCGGCGGCCGCGCTGCTGGCGCTGCAGCTCAGCCCCCAGGCCGGCGGACTGTTCTGGGTCTTGTTGCCGGCCAACCTGCTCACACCCTGGCTGGATCGCCTGCTGCTGCCGGGAGGACCGCGATGAGGGCGCCGCTCCTGGCCCTGCAGGCCGCGCTGCTGGGTCCCGCCCTGCTGCTGGGTCCGGATCCCCTGCTCTGGGGGGTCCTGCTCTTGCTGCTGCCGCTCAACGCCCTGGCCCTGGCCTACCCGGGCTGCCGCGTGCGCTGGAGCGAGCCTTGCGGCGCCTGGTGGCTGCTGGGCCTGCTGGTGCTGGCGCCGCTGGAGGCCGTCCTGCTGCGCGCGGGCTGCCGGCTGACCGGGCTGGGTCCAGAGCTACCGGTCCTCGTGCTCTGTCTGCTGCTGCTCACCCATGGACCCGCCCTGCTCCTGCTGCTGGCCCGCGAACCGGGGGAGCGCGCCGCCCGCCGGGCCCTGGGCATCCAGGCGGCCTTCTGGCTGCCCCTGCCGCTGGCCGGGCTCTTCCTGATGGGGCGCCTGGAGGCCCTGGCCGATCTGGCCCTGCGCGCGGCGGGCGGCGGATCGCCCGGCGGCGGCTGGCTGCGGCTGCCCCTGGCGGCCCTGCTGCTGGCCCTGCTCCAGCAGCGCGAGCAGCGGCGACGCGCTCAGGACGGCCCGGCCGGGCCGGGAGGCGCGGCGTGAGCCCCTTCGACGCCCATCCCCTGCTGGTCCTGGTCCTGGGTCTGCTGGGACTGCCCCTGTTGCTGGATGCGGCGGTCCCGCCCGGGGCCGGGCGCGTCCGGGCCGAGCGCGGGCTGCCGCTGGGCCTCCTGACGGCCGGCGTGGTTCTGGCGCTGGGCACGCGGCTGCTGGAGCCCTGGCTAGGCCGCGATCTGCCCGCGGGTTTGGCGGCCTGGCCCTGGCTGCTGGCCTGGCTGGGCGGTCTGAGTCTGCCCCTGGTGCTGCTGGAGCCCTGGCTGGCCCGGCGCCACTGGGATCTGGGCTTCCGCTTTTGGCCGGTCTGCCTGTTCTGGCCGCTGCTGGACCTGGGCGGGCTGCTGCCGGGTCTGGCCCCGTCCCCCGACCTGGCGGGTCCGCTGGCGGCCCTCTTGACCGGCGCGCTGGGGGCCCTGCTGAGCCTGCTGCTGCGCGGCGTGCTGGAGCGTTTTCGCCAGAACCGCCCGCCTCGCGGGCTGGACGGCCTGCCCGTCCGCCTGCTGAGCCTGGGTCTGCTGCTCCTGCTCTGGGTGGGCGCCCGAGCCTGGTGGATCGGGAGGCTGCCGTGAGCGTGTGGATCCAGAGCCTGACGGCCGTGCTGACCCTGGCCGGCCTGGCCGGCGTGCAGGCCTGGCGCGGCCGCGCACCTTCAAGGCCGCAGGCGCAGACTCCGCGCCCCTTGCGCTGGCCGGCGCTGCGTCTGCGCAGCCGGACGGGCTGGTGCGCGCTGGAGGCGGCGCCGGACGGCTACGGTCCGGCCCAGGTGGCGGTGGTGAACTGCCGCAGCCGGGAGGACCAGAACGAGCTGCGCCACCATCCCACCCGCGCGGGCAGCTGCGCCGAGCGCCAACTACGGCACGGCGGGGAGCGCGCCTGCACCTGGGCCTGCCTGGGGGCCGGGGACTGCGTCGCGGTCTGTCCGGCCGGCGCGCTGCGGATGGAGGCCGGCCTGCCCGTGGTGGACGCCGCGCTCTGCACGGGCTGCGGAGACTGCGTCCCGGCCTGTCCGCGGCAGGTGCTGTCGCTGATTCCCGCCGAGGCCCAGCTGCTGGTGGGCTGCAACAGCGGGGCCGAGCCCGCCGGGCGCGGCGCGGTCTGCCGGACGGCCTGCACGGGCCACGAGCGCTGCCTGGAGACCCGCTTCCTGCCGGCGGGCCTGGTGGAGCGGCGCGAGAACCGGCCCGTGCTGCTGCACGATCACAGCGCCAACCTGCTGCCCCTGCTCAGCCTCTGTCCCACGCAGAGCTTCGTGGACCGCATCCCGCATCGCCCCTGGTTCACGGTCAACGACCACTGCACGGCCTGCGGCGACTGCCTGCCCCTCTGCCCAGTGCCGAACTGCATTGTGCCCGCGGGTCCGCCGGCGGACACGCCCGTGGGCAGCGCGCGTGTGCGCATCGTGCCCGAGGCCTGCACGGGCTGCGGCCTGTGCCTGCCGGCCTGCAAACCCCTGGCCATCCGCGTGGTGGGCGCCCTAGGATACGGCCGGACGGGGTCCTCCGCCCGCTAGCCACGCCCCATTGCTGAAGACGGATCGGAAGTCCCCCATGAGTTTCGGCCTCTACCTGCACACCCCCTTCTGCGCCGTGAAGTGCGGCTACTGCGACTTCTACAGCCTGCCGCCCGAGCAACCCGCCGAGGTGGGCCGGGTGGGGGCCGCGCTGCTGGCGGCCACGGCGCGCCTGTTGGAGCAGCCCCCCTGGCGGGGACGGCCGCTGCACTCAGTCTACGTGGGTGGAGGCACGCCCAGCCTGCTGCCGGCGGCCTTCTTCCGCGGCCTGTTGGGCGCTGGCCCCGTGCGCGAGCGCCTGCTGCCCGGGGCGGAGATCACCGTGGAAATGAACCCGGAGAGCGTGCGCCGGCCCTGGCTGGACGGCCTGGCCCGGCTGGGCGTGAGCCGGGCCTCGCTGGGCGTGCAGAGCTTCCAGCCCACCCTACTGCGCTTCCTGGACCGGGCCCACACCCCCGGCCAGGCGGCCCGTGTGCGGGCGGCCGTGCGCGCGGCGGGCATCCCGGCCTGCGGTCTGGACCTGATCTACCAGCTGCCGGGCCAGACCGAGGCCGAGCTGGCGCGCGAGCTGGAGTCCCTGCTGGCGCTGGAGCCCGAGCACGTCTCGGCCTACGGACTGGGCTGGGAGCCCGGCACCCGGCTGGAGGCGCGGCGCCGAATGGGGGAGACGGCCCCGCTGGAGCCGGAGCGGGCAGCCCGGTTGTATCTTCGCCTGTCGCGCACCCTGCGCCGGGCGGGCTATGGGCACTACGAGGTTTCCAACTTCGCCCGGCCGGGTCAGGCCGCCCGCCACAACTCGTCCTACTGGTGGGAGGGCGACGTGCTGGCGGTGGGGCCCTCGGCGGTCAGCGCCTGGACGGAGGCCGGCCGCCGGCGCCGGCGCCGCTTCCCGGCGGATTGGCGGACCTTCGCCCGCGCCGTGGAGGAAGGCCGGCCGCCGGACTGGCCCGAGGAGCCGCTGAGCGGCGAAGAGGCCTGGCTGGAGGCCCTCTACGTGGGTCTGCGCTGGCGCGGTGGGCTGGATCTGGGCCGGTTGGAGGCGCGCTTCGGGTCCCGGCGGGTGGAGGGGCTGCGCGAGCGCGTGCGGCGGCTGGGCGGCCCGCGGCTGGAATCGGCCCGGGGCCGGGATCGTGCGCTGGGCGGCCTGTTCGCGCCGGGCACGCCGGGCCGGCCGCCCAGGGCGACGGGCGAGATTCTGCGCCTGCGGCCGGAGGAGTGGCTGCTGCTGGATGAGTGGCTCGTTCGACTGGTGGAGTAAACGTGGTGATCAGCTGAGATTTTCGTTCGTCTCTTCAACACAGGGTCACAGAGGCACAGTTGCTGTTAAGCCTGACCTGGGTCGGGTTGACACATTCGAGAGTCATTTTGAGCACGAAGTCTCGAAGGCTCGAAGACGATTTGTGTCACGTGAGGTGAAGGCCGCAGGCCTGAACCAGAACCTTGGTGAAGCCGTCAGGCGAACCAACTACGTGGTTGCAGGAAGACAGTGCTGCCGCCAGCGGAAGCCCGCCGGGAGGCGGGCTGACTCTGGCGGTTGAGAAAAAGCGCTTCTTTGGCTCCACCTTTCTGGCGCCAGCAGAAAGGTGGAAATCAAGGTGCGCGCCAGCCACCAGGATGACGGTCGGTCGACTTGGTGTGGCTCTTCACCACAGAGGCACAGAGGCACAGTTTGCATTGGGCTTGACCTGGGTCGGGTTGACACGTCCGCGAGTCCATTTGCGCACGAAGTCTCGAAGGCTCGTAGAGGATTTGGGTCATGTAAGGTGAAGGCCGCAGGCCTGAACCAGAACCAGGTGGTGACGCCGTCAGGCGGAACCAACTACGTGGTTACAGGAAGGC
This sequence comes from Candidatus Delongbacteria bacterium, assembly GCA_041675285.1. NCBI lineage: Bacteria > Candidatus Delongiibacteriota > Candidatus Delongbacteria bacterium. The sequence goes on along the minus strand of JBAYTZ010000025.1, from coordinate 16,475 downwards.
CAAACTGCGGCTAGCGGAAGGCCACCGCGAGGTGGCCTGACTCTAGCCGTTGAGAAAAAGCGCCTCTTTGGCTCCACCTTTCTGGCGCAAGCAGAAAGGTGGAAAACAAGGCAAGCCGGCAGTCTCCGGGATGAAAGGCGAAGGCAGGGGATCCCCCGGTCAAGCCGGGGGATGACGGCCACTGGTTCCCCCTTCTGGCGCCAGCAGAAAGGTGGAAAACACGGGTCCCCGACTTGTGTCGGGACAAGCGAGGGCGGGATGGACTGCATTCACGTGCGCGGCGCGCGCGAGCACAACCTCAAGAACATCGACGTCATCATTCCGCGCAACAAGCTGGTGGTGATCACCGGGCTCTCGGGCTCCGGCAAGTCCAGCCTGGCCTTCGACACCCTCTACGCCGAGGGCCAGCGGCGCTACGTGGAGAGCCTGAGCTCCTACGCCCGGCAATTCCTGGGCCTGATGGAAAAGCCCGACGTAGACTCCATCGAGGGCCTCTCGCCGGCCATCTCCATCGAGCAGAAGTCCACCCACCGCAACCCGCGCTCCACCGTGGGCACGGTCACCGAGATCTACGACTACCTGCGCCTGCTCTACGGCAACATTGGCGTGCCCCACTGCACCGAGTGCGGACGGCCCATCCACCGCCAGAGCCCCGAGGAGATCGTCAACCTGATCGAGCAGGAATCCGAGGGCCGGCGCCTGCAGATCCTGGCCCCGCTGGTGCGCGGCCGCAAGGGCGAGTTCCGCGACCTGTTCCAGCAGGTGCGCAAGCAGGGCTACCTGCGCGTGCGCGTGGACGGCAAGGTGCTGCCGCTGGAGGAGGTGGAGCAGGGCCTGGCCAAGACCTTCAAGCACGACATCGACGTGGTGGTGGACCGCCTGGTGACCAAGGCCGGGATCCGCGCCCGGCTCTTCGAGTCGGTGGAAACGGCGCTGAACCTGGGTTCCGGCCTGGTGCGCGTGCTCTTCGAGGGCGAGCCCGCCGAGGAGCGCCTGCACAGCCTGCACTTCGCCTGCCCCGAGCACGGCATCTCGGTGGAGGAGCTGGCGCCGCGCCTGTTCTCCTTCAACAGCCCCTTCGGCGCCTGCACCGAGTGCTCGGGCATCGGGCACCAGATGGTGCTGGACCCGGAGCTGGTGGTGGTGGCGCCGGAGCGCAGCCTGCGCGCCGGGGCCATCGGCACCATGGGCGACGGCAGCGACTCGGCCCACGGCGAGATCTGGACCCTGAAGGCCCTGGCCCAGGTGGGGCAGTTCCTGGACTTCAGCCTGGACACGCCCTGGAAGCAGCTCAAACCCGCCCACCAGGCGGTGATCCTCCACGGGTCGAAGGAGGAGATCCGCTTCCGCGGCCAGGCCCGCCAGGGCAAGGGCTTCTGGGAGTACTCCAGCACCTGGGAGGGGATCATCCCCAACCTGGAGCGGCGCTACCGCCAGACCCAGAGCCAGTCCATCCGCGAGTGGATCGAGCGCTTCATGAGCAGCCGGCCCTGCGCCGCCTGCGGCGGGCAGCGTCTCAAGCCCGAATCCCTGGCCGTGACCGTGGGCGGACGCAACATCATGGAGCTGTGCGGGGATTCCATCCAGCAGGCCCTGAACTTCATGGAGGGCCTGCAACTGGGCGGCAGCGAGCAGCTCATCGCCGCGCCGATCCTGAAGGAGGTGCGCGAGCGGCTGGGTTTCCTGGTCAACGTGGGCCTGGAGTACCTGAGCCTGGGGCGGGCCGCGGGCACGCTCTCCGGCGGCGAGGCCCAGCGCATCCGGCTGGCCACCCAGATCGGCAGCCAGCTGATGGGCGTGCTCTACATCCTGGACGAGCCCTCCATTGGCCTGCACCAGCGCGACAACGAGCGCCTGATCCAGACCCTCCTGCGCCTGCGCGACCTGGGCAACACGGTGATCGTGGTGGAGCACGACCGGGACACCATCCTGCAGGCCGACGAGGTGCTGGACCTGGGGCCCGGCGCGGGCATCCACGGCGGCGAGGTGGTCAGCCAGGGCACGCCGGCCCAGATCATGGAAAACCCGCTCAGCGTCACCGGGCGCTACCTGAAGGACGACCGGCTGATCCCCGTGCCCACCGTCCGCCGGCCGGGCAACGGCCAGTTCCTGCGCGTGGCCGACCTGCGGGGCAACAACCTGCAGGGCCTCGACCTGGAGATCCCGCTGGGCGCCTTCACCTGCGTGACTGGCGTCTCGGGCTCGGGCAAATCCACGGCCATCAACGAGACCCTCTCCAAACTGCTGGCGCGGGAATTGATGGGCACGCGCGTGCTCCCCATGCCCCACGGCCCGGTGAGCGGGCTGGAGCACCTGGACAAGGCCATCGTCATCGACCAGAGCCCCATCGGCCGCACGCCGCGCTCCAACCCGGCCACCTACACGGGCCTGTTCACGTTGATCCGCGACCTGTTCGCCGAACTGCCCGAATCCAAGATGCGCGGCTACGTGCCCGGTCGCTTCTCCTTCAACGTCAAGGGTGGGCGCTGCGAGGCCTGCCAGGGCGACGGGATCCTCAAGATCGAGATGCACTTCCTGCCCGACGTCTACGTGCCCTGCGAGGTCTGCAAGGGCCGGCGCTACAACAGCGAGACCTTGGAGGTGAAGTACCGCGGCAAGTCCATCGCCGACGTGCTCAACATGACCGTGGAGGAGGCGGCGGGATTTTTCGCGGCTATTCCGCGCCTGCAGTCCCGCCTGCAGACCCTGCTGGAAGTGGGGCTGGGCTACGTCCACCTGGGCCAGCAGGCCACCACGCTTTCCGGTGGCGAGGCCCAGCGCGTCAAGCTCTCCACGGAGCTGTCCAAGCGGGCCACCGGGCGCACCATCTACATCCTGGATGAACCCACCACGGGCCTGCACTTCGCCGACATCCAGCTGCTGCTCCAGGTGCTGGAGCGGCTGGTGGAAAAGGGCAACACGCTGGTGGTGATCGAGCACAACCTGGACGTGATCAAGACGGCCGACCACCTGATCGACCTGGGACCCGAGGGCGGCGCCAAGGGCGGGCGGCTGGTAGCCACGGGCACGCCCGAGCAGGTGGCGGCCAATCCGGCCAGCCACACGGGCCGCTTCCTGGCTCCCCTGCTGGGCGTGAAGGTCGCCAAGGGCCTGCAGGACATGAAGTCCACGAAGCGGACGAAGGCCTCGAAGGCAATGGCCTGAGCAGTGGCCAGGCCGCCCCGGGAGTGGCTGCCTGGCGCAGTCAGAACCACGACCACGTCAGCAGACCCTCTCCCTTCGGATTTCTTTGCGTCTTCCCGTGAGCCCCCGTCCCCAAAAGCGGGTCCGGAGATGTGCGACAAGCGCCGCCGGGAGTGGCTTGGCCGTCACGGCAGCCGTACATTGGACCCGCTTCATTAAGGACGAGACACACGTGCCGGCACTTCAGGACAGTTTCCGCATCCTGTTCACCCGCCCGGACTGGCTGGAGGAACTGAGTTCCCGGCTGGCCGGGACCGTGGTGCATCCCCGGCTGCTGGAGCGCCTGGAGGAGCTGGTCCCGGAGGCTGGCGTCCAGGTGGCCCTGCTGCTGACTCCGGCCGACCTCCAGGCCGTGCCGGGGCTGGCGGCCCTGCTGGAACCCTTCGATCCCCTCCAGCTGCGGGTGGTGTTCGCCGGCTCCCTGGCGGATTGGACGAGCGCGGGCCTGGCCGAGGGCCTGCTGCACTCCGTGCTGGGGCCGGGTGCCGGGCCGGACGCCGCGGCGGTGAGCCTGCTCAGCCTCTACGACCTGTTCATGGCCGGCGAGACCGTGGCCGCCCTGGAAGGCTGCCTGGACCGCTACAGCAGCGACCTGGACGAGATCCTGACCATCGGCAAGCAGCTCACGGCGGAGAAGGACCACCGCCGCCTGTTGCGCCTGATGCTCAGCAAGAGCATGGATCTGACCGGCGCCGACGCCGGCTCGATCTTCCTGGTGGAGGAGAGCGACGAGGGCCCGCGCCTGCGCTTCAGCATCACGGACACGCGCTCGCTCTTGCAGAACCGGCGCTACGAGGAATTCACCATGCCCCTGACCCTGCGCAGCCTGGCCGGCTACGTGGCGTCCACGGGCGTGCCTCTGTTGATCCAGGACGTCTACGAGCTGGGCGAGGAGTGCGAATACCGCTTCGACCCCTCCTACGACCGCAACGTGGGCTACCGCACCAAGAGCATGCTGGTGGTGCCGCTGGTCAACCACCTGGGGCAGATCCTGGGCGTGATCCAGCTGATCAACGCCAAGCGCGACGGCCAGCGGCGCGCGGCCGACCTGCGCGAACTCGAGGAGCTGGTGGTGCCCTTCACGGTGCCCCACAAGGATCTGATCATGGCCATCGCCGGCCAGGCGGCGGTCTCCATCGAGAACAACCGCCTCTACCACGACATCGAGCGCCTGTTCGAGGGCTTCGTGGAGGCCAGCGTGACCGCCATCGAATCCCGCGACCCCACCACCAGCGGCCACAGCTTCCGGGTGGCCGAACTCACGGTGGGCTTGGCCCGGGCCGTGGATCAGGCCACGGAGGGCGCCTACGCCGAGCAGTCCTTCAGCGAGGAGAGCCTGAAGGAACTGCGCTACGCCAGCCTGCTGCACGACTTCGGCAAGGTGGGTGTGCGCGAGGAAGTCCTGACCAAGCCCAAGAAGCTCCTGACCTTTCGCATGACCGAGCTGGTCAGCCGCTTCGAGTGGCTGCGCCAGGACACGGAGATCCGCGTGCTGCGGCGCAAGCTGGAGGCCCTGCTGGGCGGCCAGCGCGACCTGGATCCGCTGGAGACCGAGCTGCAGGCGGAGCTGCGGCGGCTGGAGGGCTGGCTGCGGCTGGTGCAGCAGGCCAACGAGCCCAGCGTCCTGCCTGCCGAGGCGCCGGCCCAGCTGCAGGAAGTCCACGCCCACTGCTTCCTGGACGCCGGGGGCCAGTCGCGCCCGCTGCTGGACGCCGACGAGCTGCGCATCCTGTCCATCCCGCGCGGCAGCCTGACGCCCGAGGAGTGGGACGACATGCAGAGCCACGTCACCCACACCTGGAATTTCCTGCGCCGCATCCCCTGGACCCGCGGGCTGGCCAAGGTCCCGGAGATCGCCTACGCCCACCACGAGAAGCTCGACGGCAGCGGCTATCCGCGCCGCCTGGGCCCGGAGCAGATCCCCGTGGGCAGCCGGATGATGACCGTGGCCGACATCTACGACGCCCTGACCGCGTCGGACCGGCCCTACAAGAAGGCCGTCTCCCACGAGGCCGCGCTGGACATCCTGAACTGGGAGGCCGGCCACGGCAAAGTGGACGCCACGCTGCTCGACATCTTCGTCCAGCGGCGCGTGTACCAGAACATCCCGAGCGCGTAACGCGCCTGACGCGAAATCGCGCCGGACGCGAAATCGCGCCAGACGCCCGCCGCGGGCGGCCCGGACTCGACACGACACAACCCTTTCCAAGCATAAACGAGGATCCAATGGTCACCCGTGAAGAAGCGCTCGAATATCATTCCCGGGATCGCAAGGGCAAGATCGAGACCGTGCCCTGCAAGCCCTGCACCACGGCCCGCGACCTCTCCATGGCCTACACGCCGGGCGTGGCCGAACCCTGCCGCGAGATCCACAAGAATCCCATGGACGCCTACGAGTACACCAACAAGGGCAACCTGGTGGCCGTGCTCTCCAACGGGACGGCCGTGCTGGGTCTGGGCAACCTGGGCGCCCTGGCCGGCAAGCCCGTGATGGAAGGCAAGGGCGTGTTGTTCAAGCGCTTTGCCGATGTGGATGTCTACGACATCGAAGTGGACACCCTGGATCCTGAGAAGATCATCGAGTGCGCCCAGCTGATCTCGCCCACCTTCGGCGGCATCAACCTGGAGGACATCAAGGCCCCCGAGTGCTTCGAGATCGAAGAGCGCCTGATCGAGATGCTGGACATCCCGGTCTTCCACGACGACCAGCACGGCACGGCGATCATCAGCGCCGCGGCCCTGGTGAACGCCGTGGAGCTGGTGGGCAAGAAGATGAGCGAGATCAAGATCGTGGTGAACGGCGCGGGCGCCTCGGGCATCTCGTGCTCCAAGCTCTACGTCCGGCTGGGCGCGAAGCTTGAGAACATCACCATGTGCGACACCAACGGCGTGATCTACAAGGGGCGCGACAAGCTCAACAAGTACAAGGAGATCTTCGCCAAGGAGACCTCCCTGCGCACCCTCGAGGAGGCCTTCGTGGGCGCCGACGTGGCTGTGGGCCTCTCCGCCAAGGACGCCTTCACCCAGGACATGATCCGCTCCATGGCGCCCGATCCCGTGGTGTTCGCCATGGCCAATCCCGATCCCGAGATCATGCCCGCCCAGGCCAAGGCCGTGCGCGACGACATCATCATGGCCACGGGACGCAGCGACTTCCCCAACCAGGTCAACAACGTGCTGGGCTTCCCGTTCATCTTCCGCGGCGCGCTGGACGTCAAGGCCCGGCGAATCAACGAAGAAATGAAGGTGGCGGCCTCCAAGGCGCTGGCCGAGTTGGCCCGCCAGGACGTGCCGGAGAGCGTGTTCCGCGCCTACGGCAACGTGCCCTTCTCCTTCGGCCGCGAGTACATCATCCCCAAGCCCTTCGACCACCGCGTGCTGCTCTTCGTGGCCCCCGCCGTGGCCCGGGCCGCCATCGAGACCGGCGTGGCCCGCATCGAGGTGGGCGACGTGGACGCCTGGATCGAGAGCTACCGGCGCACGCTGCAGAAACGCCTGGGCCGCCACATGGCGATCATGGGCGGCGTGCAGGACCGCGCCCGCACGGCCCCCAAGCGCATCGCCTTCCCCGAGGGCGAGAACGAGAAGATCCTGATGGCCGCCAAGCAATTGGTGGCGGACGGGATCGCCCACCCCGTGCTGGTGGGGCGGCAGGACATCATCGCCGATTGGGCCGCGCACCACGATCTGGACCTGGGCAAGGTCAGCGTGATCCATCCCGGCCGGCACGAGAAGCACCAGGAGCTGAGCGGCGCCCTGCACCAGTTGCGGGCCCGGCGCGGCATCACCCTGAGCGAGGCGGACCAGCAGCTGCGGCACGACCCTGTGGTGCTGGCCGCCATGCTGGTGCGCCAGGGCCTGGCCGACGGCCTGGTCTCCGGCGCGGACATGCACTATCCGGACAGCCTGCGGCCCGTGATGCAGCTGCTCTACGGCAAGGGCGAAAAGGCCCCGCGGGCGGCGGGCATCTACGTGCTCTTCGTGGGCAACCGCGTGCTGTTCGTGGCGGACACCACGGTGAACGTCAACCCCACGGCCCAGGATCTGGCCGAGTACGCCGTGGGCACGGCCCGCTTGGCGCGTCAGTTCGGCTACGAGCCGCGCGTGGCCCTGCTCAGCCACTCCAACTTCGGCAGCACGGCGGACGGGACCTCCCGGCGCGTGCGCCAGGCCGTGGAGCTGCTCCACGCCCGGGGCGTGGACTTCCAGGTGGACGGCGACATGCAGGCCGACACGGCCCTCTCGGCCGACCTGCTCAGCGGGCTCTATTCCTTCAACAGCCTGGACGACGAGGCCAACGTGCTCATCTTCCCGGACATGACCAGCGCCAACATCGCCTACAAGCTGCTGATCAAGGCCGCGGGCGCGGTGGCGGTGGGGCCGATCCTGATCGGCAACGACTACCCGGTGAACATCCTGCAGCGCGGGGCGGACGTGGCGGAAATCGTCAACCTCACCGCCGTGACGGTGGTGGACGCCCAGGAGCGCGGCGCAAAGTAGCGCGGCGCGCAGCGTTCCTGAGCGGCGCGGAATCATGAGCAAGGCCCCTTCGAAGCCCTCGAAGGGGCCTTGTGCCCTCCCATCAATTGCCATACCTTGTGGCCGATTCGGAAGCAGGTGTGACCTGTAGTCCCGCCTTCGGCCCCAACGATGTTCCCCTGACGAGACGGATGGTCAAGCGAAGCGGAACGGCGTGAACCAATTGCTCAGCCCGGTGGGACCGCTCCAGGTGGAAGCCCTGCCCCTGGGCCCCTTCGAGACCAATGCCTGGCTCCTGAGCCCCGCCAGCGGCGGGGTCGTGGTGGTGGATCCCGGCATGGAGGCCGGCGAACTGCTGGAGCGGCTGGAGGAGCGGGGGCGCCCACTGGAGCGCATCCTGCTCACCCACGGGCATCTGGATCACGCGGCGGGTTGCGCCCTGCTGGTCCGGCGCTACGGCTGTCCGGTTCACGCGCACCCGGCGGACCACTTCCTGGTGCGCAGCCTGGTGGATCAGGGCGCCTGGTACGGTTACCAGCTGGAGGCCGTGCCCGAGCCGCTGGAACCCCTGCACGACGGCCAGCGCCTGGCCCTGGGCGCGGGCGAACTCGAGGTGCTGCACACGCCGGGCCACAGCCCGGGCGGCGTCTGCTTCCGCTTCCTGACGGCCGAGGGGCCGCGACTGATCTGCGGCGACACCCTGTTCGAAGGGACCTACGGCCGCACGGACCTGCCCGGCGGTTCGCTGGCCCAACTGGTGCGCAGCGTCCGGGAACGGATTTTTCCCCTGCCGGACGACACGCTGTTGCTGCCGGGCCATGGCTCGACCAGCACGGTGGCGCAGGAACGCCGGAGCAACCCCATCACTTGGTGCGACGAGAGGGACGGATGAGCGAGACGACACGCGCTCCGCGCCGGGGCCGCCGCGAGGTGGAACTGGAAGGCTTGAAGCAACTGGCGCTGGTCTGGGTCTGGGTTTCCGACCTGCGGGCCGCGGTGGCCTTCTACCGCGACCAGGTGGGGCTCAAGCTCAGCTACCTGGACGAAGCCGGCGGCTGGGCCTTCCTGGCCACGGGGGCGGAAGGCGTGGACTTCGGCCTGCAGGTCTGGCCCTTCGGGGGTCCCGTGCCCCGGGGTGGCGGCGCCTGCCCGGTCTTCGAGGTGGTGAGCCTGGCCACGGCCTGCGACGCGCTCAAGGGCCGGGGCGTGGAATTTGAAGCGGATGTCGAGGGTGGAGAGGGGGCGCGCCGGCACGCCACCTTCCACGACCCCGACGGCAACCCTGTGATGCTGACCCAGAACTGGTAAGGATCGACCCATGTCCGAACAACGCAATGGCGATCGCCCGCAGGGACGCGTTCGACGCCCGGGTATGAACACGCGGCCCGGCCCCTACGCCGGCTTCCAGCCCCGCAACGACCTGGATCCCGTGCTGGGGCCGCAGGACGAGGAGCAGACCCCCCTGCCCGAGCTCGTGCGCCCCGCGGCCCCGGAACCGGCGCCGGCGGGCCTGCCGGTGGAGAGCGAGGGCTCGGAGACCATCGTCACCACGGGCAACGGCAACGAGGGTCCCAAGCTGAACATCGCCGAGCTGGAGAAGCGGCCCATCCGCGAGCTCTTCGACCTGGCCAAGTCCTTCGGCGTGGACAATCCGGGCGGCCTCTCCAAGTCGGACCTGGTCTACAAGATCCTCGAGGCCCAGGCCCAGAAGGACGGCGCGATCTTCGCCCAGGGCGTGCTGGAGATCCTGCCCGACGGCTACGGCTTCCTGCGCTCGGGCGCGTCCAACTACCTGCCCGGGCCCGAAGACATCTATGTCTCGCCCTCGCAGATCAAGCGCTTCAGCCTGCGCAAAGGCCACGTGATCTCCGGGCAGATCCGTCCGCCCAAGGACAACGAGCGCTTCTTCGCCCTGCTGAAGGTGGAGGCGGTCAACTACAACGATCCCGACGAGTGCCGGGACAAGATGCTCTTCGACAACCTGACCCCGCTCTACCCGGAGCGGAAGATCAAGCTGGAGCGCGAGCAAAAAGAATATTCCATGCGCATCATGGACTTGTTCACCCCGGTGGGCATGGGGCAGCGTGGCCTGATCGTGGCCCCGCCCCGCACGGGCAAGACCATCCTGCTGCAGAAGATCGCCAACTCCATCACCACGAATCATCCGGAAATCATGTTGATCGTCCTCTTGATCGACGAGCGCCCGGAAGAAGTGACGGACATGCAACGGCACATCGATGCCGAGGTGATCAGCTCCACCTTTGACGAGAAGCCCGAACGGCACATCCAGGTGTCGAACATGGTGATCGAGAAGGCCAAGCGCATGGTGGAGTTCGGCCTGGACGTGGTGATCCTGCTGGATTCCATCACCCGCCTGGCCCGCGCCTACAACGCCGTGGTGCCCCACTCCGGGCGCATCCTCTCGGGCGGTGTGGACGCCGTGGCCCTCTACGAGCCCAAAAAATTCTTCGGCGCGGCCCGCAACATCGAGGGCGGCGGCAGCCTGACGATCATCGCCACGGCCCTGATCGAGACCGGCAGCCGGATGGACGAGGTGATTTTCGAGGAGTTCAAGGGCACGGGCAACATGGAGTTGGTCCTGGACCGCAACCTGTCCAACGCCCGCATCTACCCGGCCATCGATATCAACAAGTCCGGCACGCGCAAGGAAGAATTGCTGCTGGACGACAAGACGCTCAACAAGATCTGGATCCTGCGCAACCTCCAGGGGGAGAAGCATCCCGTCGAGGTGATGAAGTTCATGCTGGAGAAGATGCGCTTGACCCGCAACAACCTGGAGTTCTTTGAGGTCATGATGAAGTAAACCGGCTTGCAAGGAAACCTGCACTTGCCTATACTTCACGGCTTCAAAATCGAGGACACGAAGATGCCGAAGGAAAAGACGCATCCGAAATACGAAGTGGCGAATGTCTCCTGTGCCTGTGGGAACACCTTTGAGACCCGCACGACCCAGGGTGACATGAAGGTGGAGCTTTGCTCCGTCTGCCACCCCTTCTTCACGGGCCGGCAGAAGCAGATCTTCACCACCGGCCGCGTGGACCGTTTCTACAAGAAGTACGCCAAGGGCGACAAGTAGACCGCAACGCGCGGAGATCGGGTGGCCCCGACGAAGGACGCCGCGACCCCCTACGACCCTGAGCTGCCCGTCAACATCGGCGGGCAGGCTGTCATCGATGGGGTCATGATGCGGGCGCCGGGCCGGGTGGCCACGGCGGTCCGCCTCGCGCCCGACCACATCCTGGTCCGGAGCGAAGAATTCCACTCCCTTAGCCGTCGCTGGCCCGTGCTGCGTCTGCCCGTGCTCCGGGGGGCGCTCTCGCTGCTGGAATCCCTGCTCATCGGCACCCGCACGCTCAACTGGTCGGCGGAGATCTCCCAGAACGGGGCCCAGGCCGAGACCGAGCACACCTGGGGCCAGCGGGTGATGACCGTCGTCTCCCTGTTGATGGCCCTGGGCGTGGGCCTGCTGCTGTTCATGTACCTGCCCTACCTGGCCAGCACGCTGCTGGGCCAGGATCGCAACCAGGTCTACTTCCATCTGGTGGTCGGCACCTTCCGCATCAGCCTGCTGCTGGCTTACCTCTGGGGCATTTCCCAGTGGAGCGACGTGCGCACGCTGTTCGCCTACCACGGCGCGGAGCACAAGTCGATCTACGCCTGGGAGGAAACCAAGCGCGTGACCGTGGAGGAGGCCCAGCTGCACACGCGCTTCCACCCCCGCTGCGGCACGAGTTTCCTGCTGGTGGTGGCGCTGTCCACGGTGCTGGTCTACGCGGTCTTCGACACGTTCTGGATCCGCTCCTTCGGCGCCTTCGACAGCGTCCTGCACCGCCTGCTCGTGCACTTGCCGATCATCCCCCTGGTGGCCGGCCTGTCCTTCGAGCTGCTGCAGCTGTCCAACCGGGTGCGCGGCCACGGGCTGGCGCGCCTGCTGATCGCCCCCGGCCTCTGGTTCCAGCGCCTCACCACCCAGGAACCCGACGCCGCCCAGCTGGAAGTGGCGGTGGTGGCCATTCGCGCCTCGCTGAACCTTCCCATGGACGGCCTGAACTCTCGCATCGATTTCGTCTAGCGACCCCCGGAGGCAGCATGCAGGATCGACTCCAACGCCTGACGGCGCGCTATGAGCGGCTGGTGGAGGATCTGGGCCGGCCGGAGGTGCTGGCGGACCAGAAGCTCTGGCGCGACCTCTCCCGCGAGCAGAAGCGCCTGAGCCAGATCCTCGAGACCGGCAAGGCCTGGCAGCAGGCCGTGGCCCAGGCCAGCGAGGCCCGCGAGCTGCTGACCGGCGAAGTGGACCCCGAGCTGCGCGAGCTGGCGGAGGCCCAGTTGGAGGAGTCCCGCGGCGAGGCCGAGCGGCTGGAGGAAGCCTTCAAGCTGCTCATCGTGCCGCGGGATCCCGCGGATTCCCGCAACTGCATCGTGGAGGTGCGGGCCGGCACGGGGGGCGAGGAGGCCGCCCTGTTCGCCGCCGACCTGTTCCGCATGTACCAGCGGCTGGCCGAGCAGATGGGCTGGCGCCTGGAGCTGCTGGACGCCAGCGAGGGTGGCATGGGCGGCTTCAAAGAGGTGATCTTCGCCATCTCGGGCGAAGAGGCCTTTGGGCGCTTGAAATACGAGGGCGGCGTGCATCGCGTGCAGCGCGTGCCGGCCACCGAGAGCCAGGGCCGCATCCACACCTCGGCTGCCAGCGTGGCCGTGCTGCCGGAGGCCGAGGAGGTGGACGTGCAGATCGAGGCCAAGGACCTGCGCATCGACGTCTACCGCTCCAGCGGCCCGGGCGGCCAGAGCGTCAACACCACCGACTCCGCCGTGCGCATCACGCACCTGCCCACGGGCCTGGTGGTCACCTGCCAGGACGAGAAGAGCCAGCACAAGAACAAGGACAAGGCGCTCAAGGTGCTGCGCAGCCGGCTCTACGACGCCAAACTGGCCGAGGAGAAGGCCAAGCAGGACGTGGAGCGGCGCAGCCAGGTCTCCAGCGGCGACCGCAGCGCCAAGATCCGCACCTACAACTTTCCCCAGAACCGACTGACCGACCACCGGATCAACCTCACGCTCTACAAGCTGGACCGGGTGATGGACGGCGACCTGGCCGAGATGCTGGACGCCCTGCGGCTGGCGGACTTGAAGGAGCGCCTCGAGGACCTGGGTTCCGAGGTCGAATGAACCCCGCACCCCCCGATCTGGCCGCGCTCCTGCGGCTCTCCCGGGACTGGCTGGCCGCCCGCGGCGTGGAGAATGCCGCGCGCGAGGCCGACGAACTGGCGGCCCGCGCCCTGGGCTGCCGGCGGCTGGATCTCTACCTGGACCACGACCGCGTGCCCGACGAGGCCGAGAAGGCCGGCCTGCGCGGCCTGTTGCAGCGCCGCGTGGCGGGCGAACCCCTGCAGTACATCTTGGGCGACCAGCCCTTCCGCCGGGCCGGGCTGCGGGTGGATTCGCGCGTGCTGATCCCGCGGCCGGAGACCGAGGAGCTGGTGGACCACGTGCTGGCCGGCGAACGCGGCCAGGGTCCCCTCTCCGTGCTGGACGCGGGCACGGGTTCGGGTTGTCTGGCCATCAGCCTGGCCCAGGAACTGCCCGGCTGCCGCGTGCTGGCCGTGGACACCAGCAGCGGGGCGCTGGAAGTGGCCCGGGAGAACGCCCGCCTGAACGGCGTGGCGGAGCGGATCGAGTTCCAGCGCCTCAATCTGCTGCTGCACTGGCCCCAGGAGGCCCGGGACCTGCTGGTCTCCAATCCGCCCTACGTGGCCCTGAGCGAACGCGCCGGCCTGCAGCGCGAGCTCAGCCACGAGCCGGAGGAGGCCCTGTTCGGCGGCGAGGACGGACTGATCTTCTACCGGCGCTTCGCGGGCGGGCTGGAGCACCTGCTGCGGCCCGGCGGCCGGCTCTACCTGGAGATCGGCGCGCAGCAGGCCCCGGCCTTGCTGGAGCTGTTCGCCCCGCTCTGCTCGCGGCTCGAGATCCGCCCCGATCTGGCCGGCCGGCCGCGCTTCCTAGTGGGCCGGCGCTCCGAGTAGCCGCCCTTCCGCCTTCGCCCCCCATCCGCCACCTTCTGGGTGCCCCCGGCCAACACCCGTGATCATCCAGGAGCCGCCCATGTCCAGCCGTCGCCCGCCCGCCAAGCCCCACGCCCGGGAATCCCGGCCCGCGGCCCCCCACGACAAGGCCGCCGAGGCTCGGGCCCGCACCCGGACGCGCATCCTCGACTTGATGCGCTCCCAGGAGCGGGGCTTCAAGACCCGCGGCCTCTACAACACGCTGGGCCAGCCCCTCTCCTACGCCGAATTCACGGGCCTGCTGGACGAGATGGAGCAGGCCGGCGAGCTGCGCAAGGGCGATCTGCGGCGCTGGCTGGGCGGCGGACCGGCCCGGACGGTGGTCGGCGTCCTGCTGCGCCTGCCTTCCGGGCACGGCTTCCTGCAGCCCGACGACGGCAGCGAGCGGGTCTTCCTACATCGCTCCCAGCTGGACCGCTACCTGCAGGAGGATCTGGTGGAGGCCCGCCTGCTGCCCGCCGGCGGCCGCTCGCGCGAGGGGCGCGTGCTGGGTCTGCTGGAGCGGCGGCTGGAACGCATCGTCGGGCGGGCGGCCCGCTACGGGGCGGACTGGATCCTGCTGCCGGAGAGCGTGCGTTTCGGCGGCTTGGTGCGCTTCAAGGGCCGGGTGCCGGACGACCTGCGCTCGGGCGAACAACTGCGCGTGAGCGTGCTGCCCGACGCGGATCCGGCCTCATTGCCGGGCGTACTTTGGGTGCAGGTGGAGAAGCGCCTGGAGGGCGGCTCCGGGGCGGCCTGGCACCAGGAGCGAATCAAGGCCGAGTTCAACCTGCCGGCGGGCTTCAGCCGCGCCCAGGAGCAGGAGGCGCGCCGCTTCACCGAGGAGGACATCCAGCCCCAGCCCGGGCGGCTGGATCTGCGTGGGAGCTGCGTCTTCACCATCGACCCCGCCGACGCCAAAGACTTCGACGACGCCGTCTCCATCGAGGCGCTGGAGGACGGCGGCTGGCTGCTGGGCGTGCACATCGCCGACGTGTCGCAGTTCGTGGCCGAGGACGGCCTGCTGGACCGCGAGGCCCTGCGCCGCGGCCTGAGCATCTATCTGCCCGGCGAAGTGGTGCCCATGCTGCCGCACGCGCTCTCCTCGGGGCTGTGCAGCCTGCAGGAGGGGCGAGACCGCTACTGCTTCAGCGCCCTGATGACCATCGGTCCGCGCGGCGCCGTGCGCGAGGTGCGCCTGACCCCCAGCCTGATCCGCTCGCGCAAACGCTTCAGCTACGACGAGGTGCAGGAGCGGCTGGCTGGCCTGCCGCTGGAGGCCCTGCCCGCGCGTGACACACTGGAACGCTGGCCCGACGAGATCCAGCGCTCCTTGTATCACATGAACCGGCTCTGGCGGTTGCTCAAGCGCCTGCGCCTCCAGAAGGGTGGGCTGGACTTCGCCCTGCCGGAACCGGTCTTCACGCTGGACGCCCAGGGCACGCCGTTGGCGGTGGGCCGACGGCTGAGTCGCGAGGCGAATTTCCTGATCGAGGAGTTCATGCTGCAGGCCAACCGCTGCGTGGCCCGCAGCCTGGTGGAGGCGCGGCGCACCTGCCTGTTCCGCATCCACGCCGCGCCGGAGGGCGAGAAACTGGAGCGCTTCCGCGCGGTGCTGGAGCACCTGGGCCTGCAGCCCGTCCCCGAGCTGGGCGCGGTGCGGGACTGGCAGCTGCTGATGGAGCGCTGGGCGGACCGTCCCGAGGCGCCCTTCCTGCAGCAGATGATGCTCCGCAGCATGATGAAGGCCCTGTACTCGCCGCACAACGTGGGTCACTTCGGGCTGGGCTTCGAGCAGTACGCGCACTTCACCTCGCCCATCCGCCGCTACCCGGACCTGGTGGTGCACCGGCTGCTGAAGCGTCTGCTGGGGCGGGAGGCGGACCCCGGCACGGGCGTGCTGGAGATGGTCGGGCGGCGCAGCTCCCAGCGCGAGCTGCTGGCCCTGGAAGCCGAGCGGGCGGCGGTCAAGCTCAAGCAGATCCTCTACCTGCAGGGGCACCTGGGCGACGAGTTCTGGGGCCTGGTGCGCGGCGTGGAGCGCTTCGGCGTCTTTGTGGAGCTGGAGGATTCGCTGGCCGAGGGGCTGATTCCCATGGCCGAACTGCCCGAGGATTACTGGGACTACCGCGAGGCCAGCTGGGAGCTGCGGGCGCGGCGGCTGGGGCGCAGCATCCGGATCGGGGACCGCCTGCTGGTGCGCGTGCTGCGCAGCAATCCCGAGACGCGCGAAGTGGACTTTCACCTGGTGGAGTTCGCCGACGGGCCGTCGGGCCGCGGGACGGAAGTGGTTGCCCCGGCCCGGGCCAAGGGCAGGGCGCCCGCCAGAGTCGCGAGAAAGCAGCCCTGACCCTTGCATGAACCGATGGGGACGCTATATTGACCGGCCTTGTCGCGTCGTCGAATCGACGCGGATTGACATCGCTTCCCAAAAGATTTTTTAGGAAACGATGTTGACATTGCCTCCGGGTGACGATACCTTGAGGGTCCTCGCTTGGAAACAAGCAGGAATGCATCTGCTCTTTGACAGTTCAAGGGAAGCAAGAATGACCATGCCACCGTGGTGTTCATCTGGCAACAGATGGCATTGCGGTTCCCGGCCCACGTGAGTGGGCTTGGATGAACAGGACAAACACATTTGACAATGGAGAGTTTGATCCTGGCTCAGGACGAACGCTGGCGGCGTGCTTAACACATGCAAGTCGAACGGGATCCAGGCTTCGGTCTGGT
>JBAYTZ010000024.1 GCA_041675285.1 Candidatus Delongbacteria bacterium | reverse complement strand
GCCGCCAGCGGAAGCCCGCCGGGAGGCGGGCTGAGTCTGGACGGCCGGTCAGGCCGGGTGAGAAAAAGCGCCTCTTTGGCTCCACCTTTCTGGCGCCAGCAGAAAGGTGGAAAACAAGGCGCCCGGCAAGTACCAGGGACGAGCCATGGGATCCCAGCTCTCGCTGGGATGACAGTCATTTGGCCAGTGCCAGGTCGGTGCCAGGCCAGTGCCAGAGCACCCATCCCCCCTTCCCGCTCTTCTCCAGCCTTCATGCCTTCGTGTCCGTTTTCCTTCAAGAGACGCGCGCGAGTGCGTCCCACCCAAGCGCCATATTCCTTTCAGCAGAAGGAGAGCGCGATGATCGAGGTCCAGGGCCTGTCGAAGGAGTTCCACGTCCACAAAAAGCAGGCAGGCCTGTGGGGCAGCCTGCGCTCGCTGGTCAGGCGCGAGACCGTGGTGAAGCACGCGGTCAAGTCCGCCGATTTCCACGTGGGCGAGGGCGAGATCCTCGGACTGGTGGGGGCCAACGGCGCGGGCAAGACCACGCTGGTCAAGATGCTGGCCGGGATCATCCACCCCTCGGGCGGCGACGCCCACGTGCTGGGACATCGGCCCTGGGAGCGGCCGCGCGAGTTCCAGCGCCAGATCGCGCTGATCATGGGCCAGAAGGCCCAGCTCTGGTGGGACCTGCCCGCCGCGGACTGCTTCCTGCTGTTGAAGGAGATCTACCAGATCCCCGAGCGCCAGTACCGCAAAACCCTGGACCTGCTCACCGGCATGCTGGGCGTCCAGGGCGAGATCAACATCCAGATCCGCCGCCTGAGCCTGGGCGAGCGCATGAAGATGGAGCTGATCGCCGCGCTGCTGCACAGCCCGCGCGTGGTCTTCCTGGACGAGCCCACCATCGGCCTGGACCTGACGGCCCAGCGCGCCATCCGCGAGTTCATCCTCGAGTACCGCCAGCGCGAGCGCCCGGCCATGCTGCTCACCAGCCACTACATGGAAGACATCGAGCGGCTCTGCGAGCGCATCCTGATCATCCGCGAGGGCGAGCTGGTCTTCGACGGCCCGCTGGCCGAAGTGATGCGCACCCACGCCCGCCACAAGGTGGTCAGCGTGCAGCTCAAGCCCGGCGCCCCGCGCCCGGACCTGCGCCACCTGCTGGGTCGCGGCCTGGACCTCACCGTGCTGGAGGACAGCCCCGAGCGGCTGCGCATCCAGGCCCCGCGGGACGAGATCCCCCAGCTGGCCGGGCGGCTGGTGACGGAGCTGGCGGTCCACGACCTGGCCGTGGAGGAGCTGGACATCGGCACGGTCATCGAGGGCCTGCTCCATTCCCGCCAGGGCGCGGCGTGAGAGCCGGCCCGGCCCTCTACCTCCACGTGGCCAGCCTGGAGGCCCGCAAGGCCATGAGCTACCGGGCCGACTTCTGGATCAACGTGGTGGTGAGCTTCTTCGCCCAGCTGGGCGTGGTCTGGTATCTGTGGACGGCCATCTTCCGCACCACGGGCCAGGCCACCATCGGCGGTTGGGACCTCCCCGGCATGCTCCAGTACTACATCCTGGTGATCCTGGTGGGCAAGCTGGTGCGCGGGCAGGAGATGATGGCCGGCGTCTCCCAGGACATCTACGACGGCGGCCTCAGCCGCTACCTGCTCTATCCCGTCTCCTACTGGTCCTTCAAGTACGCCCAGCATCTGGGCGCCCTGCTGCCGGCCCTGGTCCAGCTGGTGATCTTCCTGGCCCTGCTGCCCCTGATGCCCGGCGGCGTGGGGGCCTTCCACCCCGGCCCGGGACAGCTGGCCATGGCCGCGCTGGCCATGGGCGCAGGCAACCTGCTCTACTACCTGATCCAGCTGCCGCTGCAGAGCGTGGCCTTCTGGGCAGACAACGTCTGGAGTTTGTCTGTGCTGCTGCGCTTCGTCTCCGGCCTGCTGGGCGGCAGCCTGCTGCCGCTGGACCTCTTTCCGCCCGGCGCGCGCGAACTGCTGGGCTGGCTGCCCTTCCGCTACCTGTTCGACTTCCCCGTGGCCGCGCTGCTGGGGCGGCTGTCGACCGGGCAGTGGGCGCTGGGCATGGCGGTCTCGCTGGCCTGGTGCGGGATGTTCTGGCTGCTGGCCAAGGGGGTCTGGCGGCGGGGCGAAGTGGGCTACACGGGGGTGGGGATCTGATGGGCCGCTACCTGCGACTGTACCTGAACTTCCTGCGCTTCTCGTTCAGCCGGGCCATGGAATTCCGGCTGGACTTCTTCTTTCGCGTGGTGATGGACGCGGCCTTCTACGCCGTGCAGATCGTCTTCTTCAGTGTGATCTACCGCCACACGGCCCTGTTGGGCGGCTGGAGCTACGACCAGGTGCTGATCTTCGCCTGCGGCTTCTTCCTCATCGACGCCCTGCACATGACCGTCTTCGCCAACAACATGTGGTGGCTGCCGATCTTCGTGAACAAGGGCGACCTGGACTACTACCTGGTGCGGCCGGTCTCCAGCCTGTTCTTCCTCAGCCTGCGGGACTTCGCGGCCAACTCCTTCCTCAACCTGCTGCTGGCCGCCGGGCTGATGGCCTGGGCCCTGCTGCGCTTTCCCGGTCCGCTGGACCCGCTGCGCGTGGCCGTCTTCCTGGCCCTCTTGGTGAACGGCGCCTTCCTCTACTATCTGATCCACCTGGCCTTCCTGATCCCGGTCTTCTGGCTGCACTCCAACCGCGGCCTGGGCGAGACCTTCTACACGCTGGAGAAGTACGCCGAGAAACCCGACCGGATCTTCCACGGCTGGGTGCGCCGGCTGCTGGTCACCGCCCTGCCCTTCTCGCTCATCGCCTCCTTCCCGGCGGCCCTGCTCTTCGAGGGGCTGCGACCCGGCCTGCTGCTGCACGTGCTGGGGGTGACGCTGCTGGCCTTCGCCGCCGCGCGGGCCGCCTGGCAGCTGGCGCTGCGCAATTACTCCTCCGCCTCGTCCTGAGCCCGCCGCCGCCCTCGCCGGCCCATGAAAAAGCCCGCCCGGGCAGAAATCCCAGGCGGGCCGTCGCTGCGCACATCCAGCAGCTTGTGGACTAATTGCCTTCCACTTCCTGCAACGCCACGCCGTCCAGCCAGAGGATGCCCGGGCCCGTGATGTTCAGCTCGAAGCGGATCTGGGTCTCGCCGTCCTTGGTGGAGCACAAGCTGCTGTACTCGGCCCACTCCTCGCCCACGCCGGCTTCGGAGAGCACCTGCACGCCCTGGCGCGGCGCGCCTTCCTTGATGCTGTTCACGTTGACGTTGAAACGGCACTGGTTGTTCTTCAACCAGTAGGACACGCGGTACATGCTGTTGGGCTCCACGTCCACTTCCTGGAACACGCCCGGGCACTCCCCGCTGGCCTTGGAGCCGCAGGAGGTCACCACGAACTTCAGCGACTGCGCGCCCTCGCGGAAGTCCTCGCGGTCCAGCTGCATCTCGGCTTTCTTGCCGCGCAGGCCCTTGTGGTAGACGTTCCAGTTGATGGGCTTGCCCGGACTGCCAAGCTCGAAGCCGCCGTTGTGGTCCACGCCCACGTTGCGGGCGATCCGGCTGTTCTCGAAGCAGCCCCCGAATCCCAGCAGGATCAGGAGCGGCAGGCCCAGCGGCAGGGCCAGGCGGTGCAGGGTGGTACGATGGGTTGACATGGGATCCTCGGACTGGCCCTCCTCTCGTGTCGGCGGTCGGGAACGGGCAGGTCCGGGCCGGTCAGGGGATCCTCAACACAAGGCCAACAGAATACGGTTTGAAATCAAGACTTGAATCATCTTCTACTTGATAAAAACTTAATTCGCCAGCCTGGCTGAAATCAGAATCCGAGCCAGACCTGCGGGGAATACCCCGTTCCCGACCGGACGCGCCAATCCAGAATTGCTTTGGGCGATTGGGGATTCCACTATCCTGGGCAGCCGGCAAACTCCACCTTTCCCTCTGCACGCGGGCTGGGGTGCGCGGTCCAGCACATCGCTCACAAGCCCATCCGAGTCTCGCCCATGCCACGTGCCGTGGTGAGTACGAGGCAACGGGGCCAGGCTGTGCGGCAGGAGGCATTCCATGCGACGGAACAAGCGATGGATGTTCGTGGGAACGCTGCTCGCGGCCCTGCTGGCGAGCGCCGCCAGGGCCCAGGAAGAGGGGCGCCTCATCGGCTGGGGCAGTCAGATCATCCCCGACGCCAGCGAACTGGAAGGCCTCGTGCAGGTGACCGGCGGACCCTACCACAGCCTAGGACTGCGTCAGGATGGCTCGCTGGTGCAGTGGGAAAGGCGATTCGGCGCCCTGCCCGAGCCCAACACCGGTTTCATCGACATCGCCTGCGGTCTCAACCACTCCATCGCCCTACGCCAGGACGGCTCCGTTGCTTGCTGGGGCAGCAACAGCAACCAGCAGTGCGAAGTGCCCGCGCCCAACGTGGACTTCGTGGCCATCGCCGCATTGGCCTGCACAAACACCTCGGAACCTTGGGGATGTAGCATCGGCGTGAAGGCGGACGGTCGCGTCGTGACCTGGGGCCACTCCATGCCCACACCCCAGCCCAACTTTAGCTTCATCGATGTGGCGGCGAACCCAACCGGTTGCGCGGGCTTGAAGGCCGACGGCACTGTTGTGACCTGGGGCATTGAGATCATGCCGGTCTTCGCCCCGGGCTCCTTCTACACCGACGTCGCCGCCGGCGTGAACCACTTCCTGGCGCTCACCGACGGGGGCACGAACGTCGCCTGCGGCGACAACGCCGCCGGTCAGTGCACGATCCCGGAGCCCAATGCGGACTTCGTCGCCATTGCGGCGGGCAATCTCTTCAGCATGGGGCTGAAGGAGAACGGCCAACTGGTTTGCTGGGGCGCCATCACGCCGATTCCCGAACCCAATGAGGACTTCGTGTCCATGTGGGCCGGATACACGCAGCGCATGGCCCTCAAGCAGAACGGCGAGCTGAGGTGTTGGGGCCGCAACGACTGGGGACAATGGGGCCCGCCACCGGACAACCACGACATCGTCGCAGTTTGCGACGCTGCGACCGCCTACGGCAGCCCAATGTACTCCTACTTCATCCACCGAAGCTTCGCCTTGAAGGCCGACGGCCGGGTGATGGATTTGCTCCATCAAAGTTGGGCGCCGGACTCCGGCTACGTCTCGGTGACGGTGGGCGACTGGCGCGGGGTGGGGCTGAAGACCGACGGCACCCTGCGGGACTTTGACGACGGTCCGCTGCCGGAGCCCAACGAGGGGTTCGTGGCGATCGCCTCTGCCGCATACGCATATGCCTTCAGCACCGCGAGCCACCCCTCAGGTTACCTGCTGGCGCTGAAGGCCGACGGGTCCATTGTCGGCATCGAGAATGGCGACGGCAGCGGACACCTGAACATCCCCAACCCCAACACCGACTTCGTCGCCATCTCGGCAAGCCGTTCGCACGCACTGGGGCTGAAGAGCGACGGCCACGTCGTTAGCTGGGGAGGCACGACGGCCGTGCCCTCTCCCAACAGCGGCTTCTGCGCCATCACCGCCGGCGAAGGGTTCAGTCTGGGCTTAAAGACGGACGGCACCGTGGTGGGGTGGGGAACCAACAACCACGGGCAATGCGATGTGCCGGCCCCCAACACCAATTTTGTCGCCATCTCGGCAGGCGACAGCTATTGCCTTGGCCTCAAGGCCGACGGTACTCTAGTGCAATGGGGCACGCCCATCGGCCTGCCCATGCCCAACGAACACTTCGCCGGCATTTTCGCCGGCAACGCGCACTTCCTTCTGGGCCTGAAGGGCGAGCTGAGCGCAGTGGACGATCCCCCCGGACCGGAGGACCGCTCGCCCGGGCTGGAGCTGCGCGGACTCTATCCCAATCCCTTCAATCCCACGGTCACGGTGGACTTCCATACCGCCGCCCCTGGCCCCGTCACGCTGGAAGTCCTGGACCTGCTGGGTCGCCGGGTGTGGCGCGATGAGCTGGGCCAACTGCCCGCCGGCCAGCACCACGTGCGCTGGCAGGGCCGTGACCAGAAGGGCGCCAACGTCGCCTCGGGCTTCTACGTTCTCCGCGTGCAGGACGACGCCGGCCACGCCCAGAGCCGCAAGGCCCTCCTGCTGCGCTGACAACGGGCGACCTACAATCTGAAAAGGGGCGCATCCCACGGATCCCGCCCCCATCCCCGCCGGACTCGCGACTACGTGCCGCTGGCCCCTACATGTACGGCATGGCCGGAGTCTTGCCCAGCAGGCGGGCGTAGACGGCCAGGCTGCCGCGGTGGTGGGCCGTGTGGTCGGCCATCCCGCTGAAGATGGCCGCCCGGGGCGCCCCGCCCATGATCCCCGGCGCGATGGGCTCCTGCCACTCCTCCCAACTGTGGGAGCGCACGGCCTCCAGCGCCCGGTCATAGGCGGCGTTGAACCAGCCCTGGGCCTCCAGCAGCGTGCTCACCGCGGCTTCCTGGCGGGCCTGGGCTTCCCAGTCCTCGCTCAGGCCCTCGGCGCGGAAGGCGCCCTCCACGAACCAGTCCACGATGTTCGCCGCGTGGGCCACCTGGCGCACCACGCTCAGCATGCCCTCCGCCGGCGTGAACGCGGCATCCGCCTCGTCCAGGCAGGCAATGGTCTTGAGAAAATAGCCCCGCTGGTTCTCCAGCCCGGGGATGAAGGATTCCGTCAGCATCTCGCCTCCGCTTTTGTCTCCAAGATACGAGGGCCTGGGACAGTCACGCGTTCACTGGCAGGCGCTTGATCTTTCTCGTGTCCGGCGGCCGCTTTTCTCCCTACCTTGCCCGGGCAGCGGCCCGCGGCGGCCCGGCAGTCGGTCGAATGGCGGCCGGTCGCTCCGCGACGCCGATTCCCCACCCATCGACAGAAGCCATTGCGAGGACAACCCATGCAGCACCCGCCCCGCACGGGAGAGATCGTGCCGGCCGTCCAGCCGGAAGGCCGCCGCTCCCACCTCATCGACTTCGAGCATTACCGGGAACTCTACGCGCGCAGCATCCGCGATCCGGAGGGGTTCTGGGCCGAGCAGGCCGAGACCCTGACCTGGTTCTATAAGTGGGTGAACGTGCTGGACTCGTCCTTTCCCGAAGGCGACGTGGGCTGGTTCTCCGGCGGCCGGCTCAACGTGGCCTTCAACTGCGTGGACCGCCACCTGGCCACCAAGGCCGACCAGCCGGCGATCATCTGGGAGGCCGACGAGCCCGGCCAGCAGCGCGTCATCACCTACCGCGAACTCAAGCACGAGGTCTGCCGCATCGCCAACGTGCTGAAGAGCGCAGGCGTGGTGAAGGGCGACCGCGTGGTGCTCTACATGCCGATGATCCCCGAAGTGGCCTACACCATGCTGGCCTGCGCGCGCATCGGCGCCGTGCACAGCGTGGTCTTCGCCGGCTTCTCGGCGGAATCCCTGCGCGACCGCATCGTGGACTGCGGGGCCCAGGTGCTGGTGACCGCCAACGAGGGCCTGCGCGGCGGGCGCGCCATTCCGCTCAAGGCCATCGCCGACAAGGCCGTCTCCGGGCTGAACCAGGTGCACACGGTCTTCGTGGCCAAGCGCACGCCGGCCGAGGTGCCCATGCAGGCCGGCCGCGACATCTGGCTGCACGAGGCGATGGAGAAAGAACGCCGGGTCTGCCCGACGGAGTGGATGGCCGCCGAGGATCCCCTGTTCATCCTCTACACCTCGGGCTCCACGGGCAAGCCCAAGGGCCTGATGCACAGCCAGGCCGGCTACCTGCTCCACGCCAGCCTGTCGCACAAGTACATCTTCGACTATCAGCCCGGCGAGGTCTTCGCCTGTGTGGCCGACGTGGGCTGGATCACGGGGCACAGCTACATCGTCTACGGCCCCCTCTGCAACGGCGCCACCACGGTGATGTTCGAATCCACGCCACTCTACCCCGATCCGGGGCGCTACTGGGAGATGGTGGAACGTCTCAAGATCAACGTCTTCTACACGGCCCCCACGGCCATCCGGGCCATCGCCCGGGAGGGCGACGAGTGGGTGAAGAAGTACGACCGCAGCAGCCTGCGCCTGCTGGGCACCGTGGGCGAGCCCATCAATCCCGAATCGTGGAAGTGGTATCACAGCGTGGTGGGTGAAGGCCGCTGCCCCGTGGTGGACACCTGGTGGCAGACGGAGACCGGCGGCATCATGATCAGCCCGCTGGCCCACATCACCGACAT
The DNA here is from genome assembly GCA_041675285.1 of Candidatus Delongbacteria bacterium. NCBI lineage: Bacteria > Candidatus Delongiibacteriota > Candidatus Delongbacteria bacterium. The sequence continues at coordinate 31,281 of JBAYTZ010000024.1, read as the reverse complement.
GAAGCCCGGCTCCGCCACGCTGCCCTTCTTCGGCGTGGACCCCGTGGTGGTGGACGAGCAGGGCGTGGTGCAGAAGGGCGACGGCGTCAGCGGGCGACTCTGCCTGCGCCAGCCCTGGCCGGGCATGGCGCGCACGGTGTTCAGCGATCACCGGCGCTACCAAGACACCTACTACACGACCTATGCCGGCTACTATTTCACGGGCGACGGCTGCCGCCGGGACGAGGACGGCTACTACTGGATCACCGGGCGCGTGGACGACGTGATCAACGTCAGCGGCCATCGCATCGGCACGGCGGAAGTGGAGAGCGCGCTGGTGGCCAACCCGCTGGTGGCGGAGTCCGCCGTGGTGGGCGTGCCCCACGAGATCAAGGGCACGGGCATCTTCGCTTACGTGGTGCTCAACCGCGAGGCGGCCGGCATGCGGCCGGACGAGCTGATGGGCGTCTTGAAGGAGGAGGTGCGCAAGGACATCGGGCCCTTCGCCGCGCCGGACCATTTCCTGTTCGTGGACGGGCTGCCCAAGACGCGCTCGGGCAAGATCATGCGCCGCATCCTGCGCAAAATCGGCGAGGGCGAATACGTCGACCTGGGCAACCTGACCACCCTGGCGGACCCGCAGGTGGTGGAGAAGATCATCGAGGCGCACCAGGCCCTGGTCGCTCGCGGGCGGTAGAGTTTTCGGGAAGTCAACACAGAGACACGGAGACACAGCTCAAAATTTGGATTGGGTCTCAGGCCCTTGAACTGACAACCGATCAAGCGCCCTGGGTGACCGGGGCGCTTTTGCTTGTTCCATGTTGGCGGGGGGCACGAAGACGCGAAGACTCGAAGGAAAGTTGCGGAAGAGAACGCACCACAGAGGCACAGAGACACGGTCTGAGATTTGGATCTGGACGGTTGCTCGGTTGCACTCACTTCAGACCAAGCGCGCTGGGTGACCGGAGCGCTGAATTTCTCATGATCACCCAGTGATTGTAGCCAACGGATCTGTTGACTGACGAGGGGGCGTGATCCGCAGCAAGCGCGAGACCAGATTGAAGCATCTATGTATCACGAGGTTCAACGGCTGACTCAGTCCCGAGGTCAAGGCAACCCGATCTTCACTTTGAGACTTCGAGTCTTCGTTCCCCCCGGCAACACGGATCGAGCAGAAGGCGCTCCAGGGTCGGCATGCCCATGTCACCACCTCCGCTCGCGCAGCTGCAGGCCTCGACGATACATGGTTGAGTCTCTGAAGCAAGTCATAAGTCCTACTGTGACTCTGTGTCTCTGTGTTGAATGAACTCACAAGAAAAGCGCCCCACGGTCGGGGCGCTGTCAAGACAATCCGGGCGGAACGCAGGCTCACACGTCGTAATACAACTCCATCTCGAAGGGATGCGGGCGGCGCCGCAGCTGGGCGGCCTCGTCGCGCTTGCGGGAGATCCAGGTCTCCAGCAGGTCGGGGGTGAACACCCCACCGGCCAGCAGGAAGTCCTGGTCCTGCTCCAGCGCGTTCAGCGCCTCGTCCAGGCTGGTGGGCAGGCTGGCGATCTTGTCGCGCTCCGCCGGCGGCAGATTGTAGACGTTCACGTCGAAGGGTCCGAAGCCCAGCTCGCGCGGGTCCAGCCGGCGCTGGATGCCGTCGATGCCGGCCATCAGCATGGCCGCCATGGCCAGGTAGATGTTGCAGCTGGCGTCCGGCGGGCGGAATTCGATGCGCTTTTCCATCGGCTCCGTGGCGTACTTGAGAATGCGGATCGCCGCGCTGCGGTTGCCCAGGCTGAAGAAGCTCTTGATGGGCGCCTCGAAGCCCGGCACCAGCCGCTTGTAGCTGTTGGTGCTGGGGTTGGTCAGGGCCAGCAGCGCCGGGCCGTGGCTGAGCAAGCCGCCGATGTAGTACAGGGCCGTGTCCGACAGGTCGGCGTAACCGCCCTTCTTGTAGAACAGCGGCTCCTCGCCGCGGAACAGGTGCTGGTGGAAGTGCATGCCCGAACCCGCCACGTTGTAGAGCGGCTTGGGCATGAAGGTGGCCGTCTTGCCGTGGTTCTTGGCCACCATCCGGATGACGTACTTGGTCCACATGGCCTTGTCCGCGGCGCGGCGCAGGCTGTCCAGGATGATCTCGATCTCGTTCTGCCCCGGGCCGCCCACCTCGTGGTGGTGGTAGTTCACCGGGATGTCCGCGCCTTCCAGCAGGCGGACCATCTCGCTGCGCAGGTTGTAGCTGCGGTCCATGGGCGGCGCGGCGTGGTAGCCCGCGTGGGCGCCCATCCGGTGGCCCTCGTTCCGGCCGGGCAGCATGGAATTCCAGCCGGCCTCCTCGCTGTCGATGACGTAGCCGGCCTCGTGGTCCGTGTTGCGGTAGTTGATGGAGTCGAAGATGTAGAACTCGAACTCCGGCCCCCACTTGCTGTGGGTGGCGATGCCGCAGTCCTGCAGGTACTGCTCGGCCCGCCCGGCGATGCTGCGCGGGTCGCGGCTGAACGGCGCGCGGGTGTCGGCCTCGGCGATGCTGCAGAACAGGCTGAGGGTGGGCACGTCCCAGAAGGGGTCGTGATACGCTGTGCGCGGATCGGGCAGCAGCACCATGTCGCCGGCTTCGGTGGTTTTGAAGCCCGGCGTGGACGAACCGTCAAAGGCGATGCCGCGGTCGAAGGTCTCGTGGTTCACGTGGCTGGCGGGCAGGGTGATGTGGTGCCACCCGCCGAAGAGATTGACGAACTTGAGGTCCACCATCTGGATCTGGTGGTCGTGCAGGTAATCCAGCACTTCCTCGCGCGTGATGAACATGCCGCCTCCAAAATTGGGTGGGGCAAGGAAGCAAACCACGGCCTCATTGTGAACGAATTGACAGGCGGTCTCGCGGCGGCTCCGCGTCACCCGGCCGTTGCGTCGAACGTGGCCAAGCCGCCCCGAATCGGACGTCACCCAACAAGGAAACCCGCCCCATGATCCTCTTCCCGCACCTCTTCTCCCCCTTGACACTGGGTGAGCTGCCCCTGCGCAACCGCGTCGTGATGGCGCCCTGCACGCGCTGCTTCAGCCCGGGCTTCCTGCCCACGGCCGCGGTGGCCGCCTACTACGCGCGCCGGGCGGCGGACGGCGTGGGCCTGCTGATCAGCGAGGGCACCGTCATCTGCGAGCGCGGCAACGGCTACAACGGCGCGCCGGGGATCTGGAGCCCGGAACAGGTGGGGGCCTGGCGGCCCGTCACCCGGGCTGTCCACGAGGCGGGCGGACGGATCGTCTGCCAGCTCTGGCACGTGGGGGCCGTGGCCCATCCGCTGACCACGGGCGGCGTCCTGCCCGAATCCCCCAGCGGCCTGCACCCGGCCGGGAATGTCTCACGGCTGCGGGACGCTCAGGACCAGCCCATTCCCTTCGGACCCTCGGAGGCCATGGACGGGGCACGCATCCAAGCGGTGATCGCGCTCTTCGGCCAGGCGGCCGGTCGCGCCCTGGAGGCCGGTTTCGACGGCGTGGAGATCCACGGCGCCCACGGCTACCTCATCGACCAATTCATCAACCTGAAGTGGAACCGGCGGACGGATGACTGGGGCGGTGAGAACCGCTGCCGCTTTGCCGCGGAAGTGACACGGGCCGTACTGGCGGAGTGCGGCGCCGGGCGGACCCTGTTGCGCTTCTCGCCGGGCTGGGGCACGCCGGGATCCGGCTGGCAGCAGCCGGCAGCGACGCTGCCGCGGCTGCTGGACACCCTCTGGGAGGCGGGCTTAAGAATCCTCCACGCCAGCCACGGCGACTACGACCAGCCCAGCCTGCCGGCCGAACTGCTGCCGGCGGGAGACCAGCCGGCCGGCGGCCTCCTGCCGCTCCATCAAGCCACGCGCGCAATGTGGAAGGGTCAGCTGGTGGGCGTGGGCAGTCTGACTCCCGCCCGGGCGGAAGCGGCCCTGGCCCTGGGCGAGGTGGACGCCACGGCCTTCGGCCGCGCGCTCATCGCCAATCCGGATTTCGTCAGCCGGGTCCGCGGGGGGCAGGAGTTGCGCGTCTATGGTCCAGAATGCCTGACGAAACTAGTCTGAAGTCCACAGTGCCTGGCACCGGTCTGGCACCGGTCTGGCACCGACCTGGCACCGGCCTGGCACCGGTCTGGCACCGGTCTGGCACCGGCCTGGCACCGGTCTGGCACCGGTCTGGCACCGGCCTGGCACCGACCTGGCACCGGCCTGGCACCGACCTGGCACGGATTGTCAGAGAAAAAACAAGGATTGACAAGGACTTGGCCCTTGCAGCGGCCTGTTGCAAAAGCTAAATAGTAACCGTTCCTGTTATTGAAAGAAACTCATGCGGACCAGTCGACAGCGGCAACTCATCCTGGACCTGGTGCGCAGCCGGGCCCTCAACCACCCCACCGCGCAGGACGTGCACGACGCCGTGCGCGACCACATGCCCGGCGTGAGTCTGGGCACGGTCTACCGCAACCTGCACCAGCTGGTGGAGACGGGCGAGATCATGGCCGTCCAGAGCGAGGGCCCTGTCCACTATGACTGGAACCGCGAGCCGCACCTCCACTTGCACTGCCGGCGCTGCGGCTCCCTGGTGGACGTGCCGCTGGATCTGGAAGCCACGGTGCGCGAACAGGGCCGGGCCCTGGGTCACGCCTTGGAGGAAATCGACATTCACGTGCGGGGCACCTGCTCGCGCTGCCTTGGTTCGACAAACAAACCCCAATAGCCTCAAAGGAGATTCACATGCTGGTCACCAAACCCGCCCCCGATTTCAAGGCCACGGCGGTCATGCCCGACAACACCATGAAGGAGATCTCCCTCTCCGACTACAAGGGCAAGAAGGTCGTGCTGTTCTTCTACCCGCTGGACTTCACCTTCGTCTGCCCGACGGAACTGCTGGCCTTCGACCACCGCTTGGGCGAGTTCGAGAAGCGCGGCGTGCAGGTGCTGGGCTGCTCTGTGGACAGCCACTTCAGCCACCTGGCTTGGAAGAGCACGGCCGTGGCCAACGGCGGCATCGGCAACGTCCGCTACCCGATCATCGCCGACCTGACCAAGCAGATCGCCCGCGACTACGACGTGCTGGTGGGCGCCACCCCGGCCACCGTGATCACGGCCGAGACCGAAGAGGACACCACCGTGGGCGGCGGCGTGGCCCTGCGTGGCAGCTTCCTCATCGACGAGGACGGTGTCGTCCGCCACGCGGTCATCAACGACCTGCCCCTGGGCCGCAACATCGACGAGATGCTGCGCACGGTGGACGCGCTGGCCTTCAATCAGAAGCACGGCGAGGTCTGCCCCGCCGGCTGGCAGCAGGGCGACGAAGGCATGAAGGGCTCGACCGAGGGCGTGGCCGAGTACCTGGCCAAGAACGCCGCCAAGCTGTAGTCGGATTCCCGCTTCGCGCAAGGGCCGCGCTCCCCAAGGAGTCGCGGCCCTTTTTCGTAGGTCCTGACCCGACCGGCGCTCGCGCCAAGCCAGCCTGTTGAATGAAAAACCAGTCCAGTGAATTTTCCTTGGATCTCCCTCGGGCCAGTGCTAACGTCCGGCAGGTGGACGGAGTCCCCGGCCACCCCGCGACACACACGAAAGCCAACCAACATCCCACAATCTGCGGCACTCCCTGGACGGAGTGTGCTCTCGTGTCCGGCCGCGCCGGATCCCGGTCCGGGCTAACAGCCCGCCCCGGAGGTGTGTCAACCGCACCGGTTTCCCGGGAGTGGGACCCGCCGAGACCCCCAACATGCAAGGGGGAAGACATGAAGCGATTCCTGGCCCTGATTCTGATCCCGCTCCTGGGCCTGCTGGCCGGGACCGGGGCCGCCCGAGCCACGGGGCCCTCCCCGGCGGGCGGAGCGTCGCTGTCGGAGCGGTCCGCGGATCCGGCCCTCGCCCCGGCGCCGTCCGGTCCGTTGCAGGATCTGCAAACCGCCACCCAGGCCCGTCTCCAGGAACTGGAAGCCCGCGCCCTGGCCGCCCCGGCCGCGGAGGGCGAGGCCCTGCAACTGGAGATCTGCGAGCTGAAACGGTCCGCCGAGCTGCAGCGGCTGGAACGGCTGGCCCTGGCCTGCCGGCGGGCCGGCCGTCTGGCAGAGGCCCGGCTGGCGGAGGAAGAGCTCGCCCGGCTGGGCCGGGCCGTGACACCGGATGCGGGCCCCACGCCGCTGACACCCGCCGAGAAGGCGCGCTTCGAGGCAACCCGCCCGCAACCGACCGTCACGCGCCCCGCGACGGACTCGCCGTCCAGCACGGCGGGAGGTGAGCGATGAACACGCCGCGCCTCCTGCTGCTGGCCCTCCTGCTGCTGCTCGCCGGCCCGCCCTCGGTCCTGGCGGACACCCGGGAGGGCAGCTCGACCCGCTGCGCCCTGGAACTGACCCCCGCGGATCTGGCGGCCTACCAAGCCAACCTGGCCGCCGGCGTCTACGAGTCGGACGCCGCCCGCGAGCAGGCCAGCTACCTGGTCTACCTGGCCTTCCACGTGGTGCGCACCAGCTCGGGCACCGGCGGCATCCCGCAGTCCCAGCTGGATCAGGCCCTGCTCGATCTGGCCGCCGAGTACGACGAGATCAACATCTGCTTCTTCGTGGCCTATCAGGACACCATCAACAACTCGACCTACTACAATCTCGACAACGGCACAGAGCGCAGCGCGCTCAAGGCGATCAACAACCAGCCCAACGCCCTGGACTGCTACTTCGTCAACTACGACGAGGGCTACTGCGGCGTCTCCGCCTTCTCCTGGAGCGCGGACCAGGCCGTCTCTTTCGCCAATGACTGCGTGGGCGTGGCCAGCAACCCCTCCACCTTCCCGCACGAGATCGGCCACTACTTCGACCTGCTGCACACCCACGAGACGGCGGCGGGCACGGAGTGCCCGGACGGCAGCAACTGCGGCGCAGCGGGCGACCTGCTCTGTGACACGCCCGCGGATCCGGGCCTGGGCACGGACAATGTGAACACCAGCTGCGTCTACACCGGCAGCGCGACCATCTATTGCAACAGCGCCTGGCGCGCCTACGATCCGGACCCGACCAACATCATGAGCTACAGCCGCAAGACCTGCCGGACCTACTTCAGCCCCAACCAGCGCTCGCGCATCGTGGCCACCCTCACCGGACCGCGCTGGGCGGAGGTGGGATTCAACGCGCCGGACTTCGACGCGCCCACGCCGGCCGGCTGGACCAACGCCCTGGTGCCGCGCAGCACCACGGGCGGCACCGCGGGCAGCACGCCCGTGACGGCCACCCTGCCCGGTGGCGGCAACACCTACCTGAACATGGCCACGCACCAGTCCAACAGCAACGCGCACTTCCCCTTCATCCACAGCCGCATCTACCGCGACAACGTCTACATCTGGTGGTACAGCTACGGCGGGTCGGCCTGGAGCGGCACCGCCTACTACAACGACTTCGGGCCCCAAACCGTGGGAGGCGGGCGGCACTCGCTGCACGTGGCCCTGGACTGGAACGACGAGGTCTGTGAGACATCCGAGACGGACAACACCGACTACAGCCAGTGGAACTGGTCCCCCAGCGAGCTGGCCGCGGACGCCAGCCTGGCCCACGGGGCGCCGCCCGAGAAGATGACCACCACTTACGCCTATCCCAATTGCGACGGCTACCAGTTCAACGGCGTCAGCTGGTGGAGCGCCGTGGCCATCCAGCCGCTGGGCACCACGGCGGACTACGACGTCCGCCTGCACGACGACTACACCGGCTCCACGACGGGCTTCACCACGTATCTGGCCAACTCCGGCGCGGGCAGCGGGTCGCCGGACTGGACGCTCATCAACCACAACCAGGTGGGCTACGGGGGCACCTTCCAGGCCGGCATCTGGAACTACGACGGTGAGAGCGCCGACTACCGGCTCAACCTGCGCGGCTCCCACGTAGTGAGCAAGTTCGACGGCGCGCGCGCCGGCGGCAGCCTGGCCGCCAACCAGATCCTCGACATCCTCGAGTTCTACGTGAGTGCCGACGACCAGCTCCACCCCTGGCTGCTGACGCTGAGCAGCGAGCAGGCGGCCGACCTGGACCTCTTCCTCTACAACAGCACGACCGAGTACGGCACGCGCACCAGCTACCTGTCGGCCAGCACCAACGTGGGCCCCACCGAGAGCATTGCCGTGACCTTCGGCCAGGCGGGCTGGTATGCGCTGCTGGTGGCCAAGAAGGGCTCGGCGGATCTGGGGCTGGCGTGTGCCTACGACGTGAAGTTCCGGGTGAACGAGCCACGCTTCACCATCTATCCCAACAGCGGACCCGGCGTGGCCGTCTACCAGGACAACGCCCCCTGGAGCGGCACCGAGTGGACCGACCAATTGAGCGCCCAGGGCATCACGCCCGTCATCCGCAGCACGGCCAACCTGTTGACGGACGACCTGAGCGCCTACGGCCTCGTCATCGTGCCCTCGCCCGTGTACGACGCCTCCTACTCCAACGTGGTGGCGGCCCTGCCCCGGCTGGAGGCCTGCAACAACGCGGGCAGCGTGCTCATCCTCAGCACCTGCACGTCCTCCAGCCTGGGGGACGGCGACGCGTGGCTGGAGGGCATCACCCAGACCTGGCAGACCTGTGCCCTGGCCCATCCAACGGGTCACGTCCTGATGACCGGAGTGGCCGCCGAGGCCCTGGGCAACAGCGCCGTCCACTACGTCTTCGACTCCATCCCCGCCGGCTGGTCCACGCTGGCCACCACGGACTGCGGCACCGGCCAGCCCTGCCTGCTTGTCAACGACACGCGCGGCATCGTGCTCTGCGGCGCCCCGCTGGAACACTCCGTGCAGTACTACAACGGCAGTCTGGGCGAGAGCATCGAGAATCTGGTGGCCTGGGGCTGGAAGCGGGCACGCCAGACGGTGCGCTTCAGCGGCACGCCCATCAGTCCGAGCACGAACCGCAGCCTCTATTACCGCAATCCCGGGATGGCCGGCTCCGTCACCTGGGCCAACACGGAGGGCCTGGGCTGGTTGGGCAGCGCACCCACCAGCGGGACCATTCCCATCGTCACCAGCGTGCCGGTGAGCTTCAGCTTCCTGCCGGCGGGCCAGCCTGTCGGCACCCAGCGCGGCACGGTCAGCGTGACGAACTCCATGTACAATTCGCCGGAAACGGTCTACGCCGTGCTGACCCTGGCCACGCGCCAGCCGCTGATCCCGCTGATCGCCGAATTCTACCCAGTGGACTTCAGCCTGGGACCGCCGCGGAACGCCACCGTGCACCTGACCATTACGCCGGTCACCACGGGCACGGACGGCCAGCCCATCACAGTGGAGGCCTACAACATCTACTACGACGAAGACCCTTGGCTGGGCTCGCCCCTGGTCTTCTCCACGACCCTGACCAGCATGAACCTCTACTTCGGCAACGTGGGCATGTACGAGCGGGCCTTCCTGCGGGTGACCGCCACGGACAGCAACGGCCTGCTGCTCGGCGACAGCCGGCCCGACCTGCCGCCGCCGGATCCGGCCCGCGTGGGCCAGGCCCCGGCCGCGCTGCTCCAGCCGCGCTGAGTCCTCCACCGTCCGCCACCACGACGCCCCGTCCTGCGGGGCGTCGTGCGTTTTTGCCGTCACGCCGCCCGCGCGCCCCCGGCCCGACTCCGCCTCGTTCGTCCATCCAATTCACGATTCCGGTCATAGCACTTGATTCTGCCAGCAACGCGAACTAGGTTTTCCCGAATTCTATTCATCAAACACAGTTCGTTGTTTCAAACTCTCGGTAACGGTCACCAGGAGCAGCCATGTCCGCCGAATCCGCCCGGGAATTCGCGTCCCCCTACACCGGCCCGTCAGCGGGCGCGCTCCACCCGTCCCCTCCCTCCACCCGACTGGAGGACTGCCACCCGGCGCGACTGGCCCAACTGATCGGCCAGCTCGGGTTGATCAACTCCCGGCTGGAGAGCCGGCCCCTGCTGGAATCCATCCTCAGCGCCACCGCCCGCATCCTGGAGAGCGAGGCCAGCTCGCTCTTTCTGGTGGAGGCCGCCATCGGCGACCTGCTGCTGCAGCTCCCCACGGGTCCGGCCCGCGGCCAGCTCGAGGGCGTGCGCATCCCGGCGGGCCAGGGAATCTGCGGCTGGGTGGCCCGGGAGGGCCGCGCCCTGTTGATCAACGATCCCGCCCGCGACCCGCGCTTCTTCGGCGACCTGGCCGGCGATTTCGTCACCCGCAACCTGGTCTGCGTTCCCATCCGCCGCCCCGACGGTCTGGTCATCGGCGTCCTCCAGGCGCTCAACCGACGGGCCCGGCCCTACAACGAGGAGGATCTCGAGCTGCTCGCCTGCCTGTCCGACCAGGCCGCCCTGGCCCTGGAGCGCGAACGCCTGCACCGCGACACGCTGGAGCGCACGCGCCTGGAGGAGCAGCTGCGGCTGGCGCAGGAGATCCAGTCCGGACTCTGGCCACCGCCCTGGCGCGGGGACGGGCTGACGATCATCGGGGGAAGCCGGCCCGCGGGTTCCGTGGGCGGCGACTACTACGACCACTTCCGGCTGGCGGACGGCCGCGTGGTGGTGGCGTTGGGGGACGTCTGCGGCAAGGGTCCGGCGGCCGCCCTGCTCATGTGCACGCTGCGCGCGGCGCTGCGCACGCACCTGGAGTACGACCTGGACCTGGACGAGATCATCGCCCGGGTCAACCGCTCCCTGGTCCGTGACACACCGACGGGGCGCTTCACCACGCTGTTCTGCGCCATCCTGGACCCCGCCAGCGGGGAACTGGCCTTCGTCAATGCGGGGCACAACCCGCCCCTAGTCGTCGACCCCGGGCAACGCGAGATCCGCGAACTGGCCATCGGCGGGGCGCTGCTGGGAGCCTTCGCCGAGCTGGATTTCCAGGTGGGCCGGATCCGTCTTGAGCCCGGCCAGGTGCTGGTGGTCTTCTCCGACGGCGTCACCGAAGCCCGCAACGCCGCCGAGGAGGAGTTCGGCGACCAGCGCTTCCACGACCTGCTGCTGGAGCACGCGCCGGAACTGGACCGGCTGCTGGAGCGCGTGTTCGGCGCCGTGGACGCCTTCTCCGGGACGGAGCCCCAGACCGACGACCTCACCCTGCTGGCCCTGCGGCTGGAGAGCGCTCAGCGCGCCTGCAACTGATCCAGCTCCACGCGAAACAGCCCGCGCTGCTCGTTCGTGATCCAGACCCGCCCGCCGTCCAGGGCCACGGCCTCGCACTGCTCGGCTGCGATGGGCAGCCAGCGCCAGCGGCCCGCCAGCAGGTTGCCCGTGCGCAGCGCGGGGCCGCCCGGATCGTTTTCCACCAGAAACAGCCCCGTGTAGCTGAGGATGACCAGCCGCCTGCCGTCCAGGTCGGCGTCCGCCGCGGTCACCAGACCCGCCACCTCGCTCGAGAGCCCCGCCACGTCCGCCTCGCCCAGGAAGGTCAGCGCGTGGACACGATCCGGGCGGAAGGCCTCGTGCCAGGGCCGGTCCGTCCGCGGCGGCTGGCCGGCGGGGGCGTCCAGCCGGTAGAGCCGCGTGTGGGTGTCGCTGCGGTGTTTGGTCAGCACGTGCAGCGCGCCCCGGGCGAAGAAGACCGCCTCGCAGTCGAAATTGCGCTCTTTGGGCGGGAACTCGCACTGGTCCGGATAGGCCACCAGGATGCGCGTCACGGCGCGCACGGCCTCCACCGCGCGGGGATCCGGCTCGGGCAGCACGTAGACGGCCAGATCCCGCCGGGCGCTGCCGTTGTTGCCCAGGTCCGCCACGATCAGGTTGCCCTCGCCGTCCTGGGCCAGATCCTCCCAGTCGTGGTTGGCCGCCTCGAGCAGCCGCAGTCCGCGGTAGTCCTCGGCCCAGGCGGGCTTGAGGGTCGCGCCGCTGCTGTCCACGGCGAACAAGCGCGCCTCGTCCCCGCTGTCGTTGTGGGTCCAGAACACCCCGGGCAGACGCAGGCTGCGCACCAGGCCCGAGGACTCGTCCAGCTGCGGATCCTCCAGGCTGTCCACGGGCGCCAGCACGCTCGCGGTCTGCGCGGCGCCCCAGCCCGGGGCCGCTGACAACAGGCTCGTCAGAACCAGCAGGGCCAGGAAACACGTTCTGTGCTGCATCAGTAGGTCCTCCGCTTTTCTAGAAAGTACGGCAGCGCAACCCGGACCGCTCAGCGTTCAATCCGTACCGAGGCTGCCGTACCGGCTGTTAAAACAAACACGAATCATAGACCGAATCGGTCTTGTTTTGCATCCTATCCCTCGCTAGACTTCCGCCCGATTCCGGGGACCCCAACCCGAATCCACACAGCTCGACCACCCGCAGACAAGCCAGGATTCGACCGGTGCCGGGACGCCCGCGCGGCGTCGGGCGTGAACCGCTCGTCTGGCCGCGTTCCAAAGGAACGACAGCGGGCGGACAGCAACCCAGCCAACCAGGCGGACGGTCCGCCAGCGAATCGGGAGGAAGAGGAACCATGAGACGATTGTTGACCACCACCCTGCTGCTGGCGGCAGCGGCGGCCTGGGCCAGCGGCGAGCCTGCGCTCGAATCCGCCGGAGCGGCGGACGGCGGACGGCCGGAGCGCGTCGCCACGCCCACCCAGGCCCTGGCCCGGGACCAGCGGGCCGCCTTGGAAGCCCTGGAGAGCCAGGCCGCCACGGCCGCCGATCCGGAGGGCCTGCAACGGCAGATCATCGAGCTCAAGCAGCAGCACGAGCTGCGGCGGCTGGAACTGCTGGCCGAGACCTGCCGGCTGGCGGGTCGCACCGAGGAAGCCGAACTGGCCGAATCCCGGCTGGCCGAGCTGCGCAACCCCGTCCGCTCCGAATCGTTCCAGCCCCGCCTGGTCAGCCTGGAAGACAAGCTGGCGGCCCAGGAGCGCGCGGCCCGCGCCGCGGAGACCACGCCCACACCGGCCGATCCCGCCGCGCCGTCCAGCACGGAAGGGGGTTCCCGATGAAGCGTTGGAGCTTGTTCCTGCTCGTGGCCCTGCTGGCCGCGTTCCGGCCCGCGTTGGCCGACAGCATGGAGGGTGGCAAGCCCACCTGCGGCCTGGAATTGACCCCCGAAGATCTCGTCCAGTACCAGGCGAACCTGGCCGCGGGCGCCTATGAATTCGACGCCTCGCGCACCCAGGCCACCTACAACGTCAACCTCTTCTTCCACGTCGTGCGCACCACCGCCGGCACGGGCGGCATCGCGCAGTCCCAGCTGGATCAGGCCATGCTGGACCTGGCCGACGCCTACGCCGGGATGAACATCTGCTTCGTCGTGTTCGACCAGGACACCATCAACAACAGCACCTACTACAACATCGACAGCGACGCCGAGCGCAGCGCGCTCAAGGCGATCAACAACCACACCCACGCCATCGACTGCTACTTCGTCAACGACGACGACGGCTGGTGCGGCATGTCCTCCTTCACCTGGAGCTCGGACCAGGGCATCACCTTCAGCAACAGCTGCGTGGGCCTGGCCAGCAACCCCAGCACCTTCCCCCACGAGGTCGGGCACTACTTCGACCTGTTGCACACGCACGAGACGGCCAACGGCTCGGAGTGCCCCAACGGCAGCAACTGCGGCACCGCCGGCGACGGCCTGTGTGACACGCCCGCCGATCCCGGCCTCGGCACCAGCAATGTGGATACCGGCTGCAACTACACGGGCTCGGAGACCATCTTCTGCTCCGGCCTGACGCGCAGCTACAATCCCAACCCGACCAACATCATGAGCTACAGCCGCAAGACCTGCCGCGACTTCTTCAGCGCCAACCAGCGCAGCCGGATCCTGGCCACGCTCACGGGCGGCCGCTGGGGCGAGTCCGCCTTCAACGCGGCGGACTTCGACTCCCCCACGCCGGCGGGCTGGAGCAACGCGCTGGTGCCGCGCAACACCACGGGCGCCAACAGCGGCAGCGCACCGGTGACCAGCACCCTGCCGGGCAACTCGAACTCGACCTACCTGAACGCGGCCACGCGCCAGGCCAACAGCAACGCCACCTTCCCCTTCATCCACAACCGCCTCTACCTGGACGACGTCCACTTCTGGAACTACAACTACGGCTGGGGCATCAACTGGGTGGGCTCGCTCTACTACAACAACTTCGGGCCGATCACCGTCCGTGGCGGCCGCCACTCCCTGCACTCCGCGCTGGACTGGGCCGACGAGGTCTGCGAAACCAGCGAGACGGACAACCTGGACTACCGGCAGTGGATCTGGTCGCCCTACGTCCTCAGCCCGGACGCCAGCGTGAGCCGCAGCGAGCCGCCGGACATGATGAGCAGCACCTACACCTATCCCAACTGCGACGGGTTCACCTTCACGGGCAGCAGCTGGTGGTCGGCCGTGGCCATCCAGTCCACCAACACCACGGCGGACTACGACGTCAACCTGCACGAGGGCTACACGGGCTCCACCGTTGGCTTCTCCACCACCCTGGCCACCTCCTCCTACGGCAGCGGCCAGCCGGACTGGGTGCTTGTGAACCACAACAACGTGGGCTCGGGCGGCACCTACGAGGTCGGGGTGACCAACTTCGACAACGAAAGCGCCAATGTGCGGGTGAACCGCGTCAACAGCCGCACGGTCTCCAAGGTCGACGGCACGCGCATCTGCGGCGAACTGGCCGCCAACCAGATCCTCGACATCGTCGAGTTCTACGTCTCCTCCGCCGACCTGGGCCTCAGTTGGAACATGCACCTGACCAGCGAGCAGGACGTGGACCTGAACCTCTATCTCTACAACGAGACCCTGGGGTTCGGCTCCCGCACCGACTTCCTGGATTACAGCGCGGACATCGGCACCAATGATGAGTCCATCACCGAAGTCTTCGCCACGTCCGGCTACTACGCGCTGGTGGTGGTCAAGAACGGGTCCGCCGATCTGGCGACGCCCTGCGCCTACGACCTGAAGTTCAGCGTCTCGGCCTTCCGCTTCGGGATCTACCCCTCCACCCTGCCTGCAGTGGCCCTGGTCAAGGATTCCGATCCCTGGGGTTCCACCGAGTGGCAGGACCAGCTGGACGCCCAGGGCATCGCCTACACGGTGCTGACCACCGCCAGCCTGGCCACCACGGACCTGGGCGACTACGGCCTGGTCATCGTGCCCAGCCAGACCAGCAGCACGGCCTACAACAACGTGCGCGACGCCCTGCCCGCCCTGGACGCGTTCAACGAGGAAGGCGGCGTGCTGATCCTCAGTTCGCAGATCAACAACAGCTCGGGCGACGGCGACGTGATCCTGGACGGCATCACCCAGACCTGGCAGCTGTGCCCGGTGGCCCATCCCACCAGCAACATCCTGGTGACCGGCGTGGGCGCCGACGCGCCCGGCAACAACGCCGTGCACTACGTCTACAGCGGCATCCCGGGCGGCTACACCACCCTGGCCACCACCGACTGCGGCAGCAACCAGGCGGTCATGCTCTACAATGCCGAACGCGGCCTGGTGCTCTACGGCTCGCCCATGGAGCACTCCGAACTCTACTTCGACTGCACACTGGGCGAGAGCATCGAGAACCTAGTGGCCTGGGGCTGGAAACGCGCCAAGCAGACCGTGCGCGGCTACGGCGTCCCTTACGGCTTCAGTTCGATTGACCACCTCCAGTACCGCAACGGCGCCCTGTTCGGCAGCATCGACCACTCCACCAGCGACGGGCTGCCCTGGCTCAGCATGACGCCCTTCAACGGCAGCATCGGGGCCCTGAACTCCATCACGACGGACTGGTACTTCAACCCCACGGGTCTGAGCGCCGGCACCTACCGCGGCACGGCCAACGTGACCCACGATCTCTACAACTCCCCGGAGACGGTCTGGGCGGTCTTCACAGTGGCCTCGCGCCGGCCGGTGACCCCGCTGGTGGTGAGCTTCACGCCCGTGGACTTCAGCATCGGGCCGCCCCAGCAGGCGATCATGAACCTGACCTTCAACCCGGTCACCGTGGGCACGGACGGCAACCCGATCAGCGTGGACCACTACCTGGTCTACTACGACAACGAGTGGCCGATGGTCGCCCCCGACGCGGCCAACATCGGCACGCAGACGAACGTCAACCTCTACTTCCACAACGTGGGGATGCTGGAGCGCGCCTTCGTGCGGGTTGCCGCCGTGGACACGGACGGCCTGCTGCTGGCCGATAGCCATCCCGAGCTGCCGCTGCCGGACGCCTCGACCCTGCGGCAGACGCCGGCGAACTTCGTCCAGCGGCCGCTGCTGCCCGTCGCGGACGAGCTGAAGTAGCCCGATCCTTAAGCCTGACACGCAAAACGCCCCGGTCTCGGCCGGGGCGTTTTCTTGTGTCACACAATGAATGAAGCGCAGCGGGTCGTGAAAGCTGACGCGGGCGGGGTTCAGTCCGCGTGGCGGCTGAGCACAACCAGCGAGAAGGCCTGCAGCCGCAGGAGGCCGCCCGGGATCGCCAGGGGCGCCGGCTCCGCGCGGGGCGGCAGGCCGTCCGCCGTGTCCAGCACCAGGCTCCAGTGGAAACCCGCCCCCGCCTCGGGCAGGCGGAAGTCCACGGGATCGCGCCAGAAACTGAAGGCCGCGTAGAGATCCGGCCCCGGCTGGCCGGCCTCGTCGGGCTGGCCGCGCAGGCGCCAGGCCAGGCAGCGCGAGCCCGGCCCGAAGTCCGGCTTGCCCACCTCGGTGCCGTGCCAGGCGAGATCCTCGCCGGTCAGGAAGCTGTCCCGGCGCAGACAGGCGTGGGTCCGGCGCAGTCTGATGAGCCCGCCGACGAAGGCCAATAGGTCCGCCCGGCTCTCCGTCAGGCTCCAGTCCAGCCAGGCCAGGGCGTTGTCCTGGCACCAGGCGTTGTTGTTGCCCTGCTGGCTGCGGCCCAACTCGTCCCCGGCCAACAGCATGGGCACGCCCTGGGAGAGGAAGAGCAGGGCCAGGTGGTTGCGCTGCTGGCGGGCCCGCAATTCCAGGACGTCGGCCCGGGTGGTGGGTCCCTCCACCCCGCAGTTCCAGCTGTAGTTCTCGTTCAGGCCGTCGCGGTTGTGCTCGCCGTTGGCCTCGTTGTGCTTCTGGTCGTAGGAGACCAGGTCCAGCAACGTGAAGCCGTCGTGGCAGGTGATGAAGTTGAGGCTGTGCGCCGGACCGCGGCCGTTCCACTGGAAGAGGTCCGACGAGCCGCAGAGCCGGCTGGCCGCCGCCCCCACGAAGCCCGGCTCGCCGCGCACCAGCCGCCGCATGTCGTCGCGGAAGCGGCCGTTCCACTGGGCCCAGCCGCCGCCCGGCCGCTGCTGCCGCGCGCCGCGCAGGCCCTCGTCGAAACTGCCCACCTGGTAGAGTCCGGCGGCGTCCCAGGCCTCGGCGATCAGGCGCGTGCCCGCCAGCACGGGATCCATGGTGATCTGCTCCAGCACGGGCGCGCTCACCAGCACGTGGCCTTCGGGGTCCCGGCCCATCACGGCGGCCAGGTCGAAGCGGAAGCCATCCACGCCGAAGTCCGTCACCCAGCCGCGCAGGCAGGAGAGGATGTAGTCGCGCACCACGGGGTGGTTGCAGTTGAACGTGTTGCCGCAGCCCGTGTAGTCCAGATAGCCGCCGTCCGTGCCGCGCATGTACCACAGGTCGTCGTCCAGCGCCCGGAAGTGCAGCGTGGGGCCGCGCGCGCTGCCTTCCGCCGTGTGGTTCAGCACCACGTCCAGGATCACTTCGATGCCCGCGCCGTGCAGGGCGTCCACCAGGGAGCGGAACTCCTGCGCCGCCTGGAGCGGATGGCCCGTGCTGCTGTAGTGGGCGGCCGGCGCCATCGGTCCGACGGGATCGTAACCCCAGTAGTTGCTCAGGCCGCGGCCGGTGAAGGGGTTGATGAACACCACGGCCGCCGGATCGTAGGCGTGCACGGGCATCAGCTCCACGGCGTTCACGCCCAGCTCGCGCAGGTAGGGAATCTTCTCCTCCAGGCCCGCGTAGCTGCCCGGCCGCAGGACCCCGCTGCTGGGGTGGGCCGTGAAGCCCTTCACGTGCAGCTCGTAGATCACCAGATCCTGCAGCGGGCGGCGCGGCGGCCGCGCATGCACCCACTCGTGGTCGGACAGCGGGAAGAAGGCGTGATACACCGTGCGTCCGAAAGCGTCCGTCCGCAACAGGGCCCGGGCCCAGGGGTCCGCCACCTCCAGCCCGTCCACAACCCAGCTGTAACGCAGGGGCCAACTCAGTCCCGCCAGCTCCACGTGCCAGACGTGGCCCGTGCGGTTCTGTTCCGGGTCCAGCTGCAGCTCCATGATCCGGTCGCCGCTCTCCCGGGCGGAGAGCAGCAGCGAGACCGTGCGGGCCTTGGCGCTGGGCAGCGCGAAGTTGACGCGCCCGCCGGAGCCGGGGTCCACGCGGCCCGCCGGGCAGCTGGCGCCCAGCGGCAGGCAGTGCCCGCCGTGCTCCACCAGCCGGTGGGAGGACTCCAGGACGCGCATGGGATCGCCGTGCAGGCGCAGGGTGGCCATGGGGCGCTCAGGCTCCCTGGAAGAAGGTCGAGAGCGCGCGGGTCATCAGCTCGGGATCCCGGGCGCCCGCGCTCTCCCGCACGCTGTGCATGGAGTGCATGGGGTTGCCCACGTCCACGGTGCGAATCCCCAGCCGGGCGGAGGCCATCGGCCCGATGGTCGTGCCGCAGGGCAGGTCCGTGCGGTGGATGTAGCGCTGCACGGGCACTTCGGCCTTCTCGCAGATGAGCTGGAAGCGGGCCTGGCTCGCGCCGTCGGTGGCGTAGCGCAGGTTGCTATTGAGCTTGATCACCGGCCCCTGGTTGAGGAAGACGTGGTGCTGCGGCTCGTACCAGCGCAGGTAGCTGGGATGCAGGGCGTGGGCCATGTCCGCGCTGACCAGGAAGCTGCGGTTGCAGGCGCGCAGGAAGGACTCCCGCCCGCCGCCGCGCGCGGCGTGAATGCGCTCCAGCAGGTCCGGCAGCAGGCTCCCGTCGGCGCCCGTGGGGCTCTGGCTGCCCACCTCTTCGTGGTCGAAGAGCACGAGCACGGGCGTGTGCTCCGGCACCTCGCCCTCGTCCGTGGCCAGCAGCAGGGCCGCCAGCCCGGCGTGACACATGGCCAGGTTGTCCAGCCGGCCCGAGGCGATGAACTCCTCGCCGGCCCCCCAGAAACAGGCGGGCTGCAGGTCCCAGCTGCACAGATCGAAGCCCAGGATCTCCCCCGGCTCCACCTCGGCCTCGGCGGCCAGCAGCTCCAGCAGCAGGCGGCCCTCGGGCAGGCCGGCCTCCGCCTGGGCCAGCAGCAGGGGCAGTTCCTCCTGCTTGTCGAGGATCAGGCCCTTGCTGTTCACCTCGCGGTTCAGGTGGATGGCCGGGTTGCTCAGCCGCAGTAGCGGGCGCTCCAGCTTGATGGGCCGCTCGCGCAGACCGCCGCCGTCCCGCAGGACCAGGCGGCCGGCCAGGCCCAGCTCGCGGTCGGTCCAGGTGGCCAGGATCGGCCCGCCGTAGATCTCCACGCCCAGCCGCACCAGCCCGCCCTTGACATGTTCGCCCTGGGGCTTCACGCGCAGGCAGGGGGAGTCCGTGTGGGCGCCCACCAGCTGGAAGCCCTTCTCCTCCAGCGGGGCCGTGCCCGCCACGAAGGCGCAGAGCGCGCTGCCGCCGCGAGTCAGGTAGTAGCCCTGGCCCGGCTCCAGGCGCCAGGCCTCCTCCTCCAGCAGGCGCTGGAAGCCCGCCGTCTCCAGCCGCAGGGCGGCCTCGGCCACCGCGTGCCAGGGGCTGGGGGAGGCGTCCAGATAGTCCAGCAGATCGGTCAGGCGCTCGTGCCGCAGGGTCTCCTCGATGCTCATCAGGCGCTCCTACTCGACTTTCTGGTGGAACCAGTAGCACATGCCCATCTCCATGTCCCCGTCCAGCCAGGCGTGGCGCGGCAGCACGCGCAACTTCAGCTCGCTCTTGCGCAGGGTGGGGTCGCAGAAGTAGAGGTGGTAGTTCCAGACCCCGTCGTCCTCGCCCGGCCCCACCAGCGGGATCTCCACGGTGCGGATCTTCCCGTTCTCGCGCATGAAGAGCTCGACCTTGACCTCGGAGGGCTTCAGCAGGCCCAGATACAGGCCGGCGTCCACGTCCACGCACTCGTTCTCCCGGCGCGCGCGCAGCCAGGTGTCCGTCATGTGATACCAGCGCTTGAGCAGGCTGCGCTTGTACTGCACGAAATCGCGCACGGCCTGCCAGTCGTTCTCCCGGGCGCGCTGGTGCTTGCTGGCGGCCGGGATGTAGCTCTGCACCACGTAGTCGTTGACCATCCGGCTGGTGCTGAAGCGGGCCGTGCACGAGATCAGGCTGTCCTTCATGCGGTCCACCCAGCCCACGGGCAGGCCCTGGGAGTCGCGCTCGTAGAACAGCGGCACCACGCGCTCCTCCAGCAGCTCGTAGAGGCTGCGCACGTCGTAGTAGTCCTGGATCTTCTCGTCGCCGTAGTCCACGTCGCGCCCGATGTTCCAGCCGTTGCTCCCGTTGGAGCCCTCCACCCACCAGCCGTCCAGGATGGACAGGTTGAGCCCGCCGTTGGGGCAGACCTTCTGGCCGCTGGTGCCCGAGGCCTCCAAGGGCCGGCGCGGGTTGTTCAGCCAGACGTCCGCGCCCTGCACCAGGAAGCGCGCCAGCGCCAGGCTGTAGCCCTCCAGCAGGATGACCCGGCCCTGGAAGCGCTCCAGCAGGGAGATCTCGTGCACGCGGCGGATCAGCGCCTGGCCCGGGTGGTCCGCCGGGTGGGCCTTGCCCGCGAAAATCAGCGTCACCGGGTGGCTGGGATGGTTGACGATCCGGTCCAGCCGCTCCAGGTCGTCGAAGATCAGCACGGCGCGCTTGTAGGTGGCGAAGCGCCGCGCGAAGCAGATGAACAGCGAATGCGGGTCGATGCGCTGCAGGACGCGCTCCAGCGGCAGGCCGGGCTGGCTCAGGCGCTGGGTCAGGTTGCGGCGGATCTCCTCCACCAGCGCGGCCTTCAGGTCCTGGTGGCGCTGCCAGACCTCGCCCGTGGGCACGGCGCGCAGGGCCTCCCAGGCCTCGGGCTGCAGCAGCTTCTCCTCCCAGTCCCCGCCCAGCCGCTCCTCGTAGAGCCGGCGGAAGCCCGGCGCCACCCAGGAGGCCGTGTGGATGCCGTTGGTCACGTGGCCGATGGGCGTCTCGTCGATGGGCACCTGGTGCCAGAGGTGGTACCACATCTGGCGGCTCACGTCGCCGTGCAGCATGGAGACGCCGTTGGCGAAGCGCGAGAGCCGCACGGCCAGCGCCGTCAGGCTGAAGATCTTGTAGCCCGTGGCGTCGGTCTCCGTGCCCAGCTCCAGCAGGCGGTGGAAGTCGATCCCGCCCTTGGAGCAGAACTCGTGGAAGTAGCGGTGCAGGCGCGGCAGCAGGAAGGCCTCGTTGCCCGCCGGCACCGGCGTGTGCGTGGTGAAGATGGTCGACGAGGCCGTGGCTTCCACGGCGGTGTCGAAGTCCAGCCCGGCGGCCAGGTGCTCGCGCAGGCGCTCCACGGCCAGGAAAGCGCTGTGCCCCTCGTTCATGTGCCAGACGTCCGGCTGCACGCCCAGGGCGCGCAGGGCGCGCACGCCGCCGATGCCCAGGATGATCTCCTGGGCCAGCCGTGTGTCACGGTCCCCGCCGTAGAGCTGCCAGGTCAGGCCGCGGTCGGCGGGCGCGTTGCGCTCGCAGTCGCTGTCCAGCAGCAGCAGGCGGGCGATCCCCACCTGCACCTCCCAGACCAGCAGGCGCAGCTCGCGGCCCGGCAGGTCCACGCCGATCTCCAGCGGCCGGTCATCCGGCCCGACGGTCCGGCGCATGGGCAGGTGCTCCAGGTTCATCAGCTCCATGTCCGCGTGCTGCACGCCGGCGGCGTCGATGCGCTGGCCGAAGTAGCCCTGGCGGTACATCAGGCCGATGCCCGTGAAGGGCAGGCCCAGGTCGTGCGCGCTCTTGATGTGGTCGCCCGAGAGCACGCCCAGGCCGCCGCTGTAGATGGGCAGGCTGTTGTGGATCCCGAACTCGGCGGAGAAGTAGGCCACCTGGCGGCCGCGCAGCCCCTCGGGGCAGCGGGCGCGGGCCTTGGCGTGCTCGGCCTCCCGGCGCGCCGCCAGCTCCTTCAGGGCGGCCTGGAAGCTCTTGTCCTTCTCGAGGGCCTTGAGCCGCTCGTCGGGCAGTTCGCGCACCAGGCGGACGGGATTCTCGTGCCGCTGGAAGGCGGCGGGATCCAGACCGGCCAGGAACTCGCGGTACCAGGGTTTCCAGCTCCAGAGCAGGTCGCTGGCCAGATCCAACAGGGTGTCGCGCAGATTCATCGGGTCTCCCGGCTGAGGAGGGCGTTGACGATCAGGGTGACCAGCGAGAGCAGCAGGGCGCCCAGCAGGGCGCTGCCCACTCCGGTGAGACGGAAGCCGTCCACCAGCCAGGCCGTGATGCCCAGGCAGAATCCGTTGATCACGAGGGTGAAGAGACCCAGGCTGAGCAGGTTGACCGGCAGGGTCAGCAGCAGCAGCACGGGTTTGAAGGTCAGGTTGATCAGGCTGAGCACCAGCGCGGCCACCACCGTGTGCAGCACGGAGTCCGAGTGGACGCCCGGCCCCACCTGGAGCACGACCAGCAGGCCGAAGAAGGTCACGGCCAGCCGGCGGATCATGAGGCGGACTCCTCCACGCGCCGGGCCGCGGCCTCGACCTCGGCCTCGGCGGCCGCGCGGGCCAGCAGGGCCTGCAATTCAGGCAGGGCGCGGCCCATGTGGTGCCGCCCGCGCTCGTGCAGATCGGCCATGGCGCCCAGCGAGTAGAAGCGCACGATCTCGCGCCAGCGGCTGAAGCAGAGCGGGTGGTCCGAGAAGGGCTGCAGCACGAGGTCGCTGTGCAGGGTCTGATTGCGGAGCCGCTGGTTGAGCAGCGGCAGGTAGATGCTGCGGTAGACCACCTGCGGCACGTGGCGCAGCAGCGCCTCGGGCATCACGTGGTTCATCTCCAGGCTGCTGGTGAGCACGACGCCCCGCGGCCCCACCAGCTCGCGGCAGACGTCGGCGGGCACGTTGTTGATGATCCCGCCGTCCCCGCAGAGGTGGCCGCGGATCATCACGGGCGGGTAGATTCCCGGCAGCGCGGCCGAGGCCAGCACGGCCTCGCGGCAGGGGCCGGAGGACAGCACCAGTTGGCGGCCCTCCTCCAGGTCGGTGACCACGATGTGCAGGGGGATGGGCAGGTCTTCCAGATTCTCGGGCAGGGCGAAGCGGTCCAGCAGGCGCAGGATGGCCGCCGGCGAGGCCAGCCCGCCCCGCTGCCAGCTGGGCTTCAGCCAGGCCAGGCGCTGCTCGCGCCGGAAGAGCGCCTCGCGCACCCGGCTGGGCGGAATGCCCGCCGCGAGCAGCAGGCCGATCAGGCTGCCCGTGGAGGAGCTGGCGATCAGGTCCGGCGCCAACCCGGCGGCGAGCAGCTCCTCGGCCATGCCCAGGTGGCTCAGGCAGCGCACGCCGCCCCCGCCCAGGACCAGTCCGAAGCGCGCCTCGTGCTTCATGCTCCTCCACCTCGTGAAAGAGCGGGCATCCCTCGTCAGGATGCCCGCTCCAGTCTCAAGCTCGAACCCCGTGGATGCGCGTCAGCGGGCCTGCCGGCGCATCTCCTGTCCCACTTCGAAGCCCTTGCGCACCGCCTGTTGATTCAACTCCACCAGGTTGCGCCGCTTCACCACGGTGTGCAGCGCCTCCAGGCAGGTCTCCAGGTTCAGCAGGTTGGTGTAGCCCACCAGGGCGCCGAAGGCCACCATGTTGGCGATGCGCGTGTTGCCCAGCTCATCGGCCAGCTTGGTGAACGGAATGGGCACAATGTCGCAATCCGTCCGAGCGGGCACAATGTCGATCAGGGAACTGTCGTAGAAGATCACGCCGCCCGGCCGCGCATCGGCCTCGAATTTCTCCAGGCTGGGCCGGTTGAAGGCCAGCAGGATGTCCGGGTTGTGGACCATCGGGCTGCCGATCTCGCGCTCGCTGACGCGCACCGAGCAGTTGGCCGTCCCGCCGCGCATCTCCGGACCGTAGGCCGGGATCCAGCTGGACTGGTAGCCTTCGCGCATGCCGGCCTCGGCCACGGCCACGCCCAGCAGCATGATGCCCTGGCCGCCGAAACCCGCCGCCAGAATCTCCGGATCCTGGAAGCGCTCCTCCACCGTGGTCCGCGCGGGCACGTGGCTCTCGGGCTGCAGCAGGTCCAGCTTCTTGAGCAGCATGTCGCGGGTCAATTCGATGGTCACGCGCTCGCGCGCGGGCGTCTCGTCGATGCGGTCGCGCAGATTCCCCAGCGGGAAGTTCTTCAGCATGTTCTCTTCGATCCACTTCATGCTGTCGACGGGATTGAGCTTCCAGCCGCTGGGGCAGGGGCTCAGCACTTCCACGAAGGTGAAGCCCTTCTTGTCGATCTGCGCCTGCAGGGCCCGGCGGATCGCCTTGCGCGTGCGGTTGATGTGCTGGGGCGTGTGCAGGCTGGTGCGCTCGATGAACACCGGCGCCTGCAGGCTGTTGAGCAGCTCGGCCACGTGGATCGGGAAGCCCTCGTTCTCGGAGTTGCGGCCGTAGGGGCTGGTGCTGCTCTTCTGGTCGATCAGCGTGGTGGGCGCCATCTGGCCGCCCGTCATGCCATAGATCGCGTTGTTGATGAAGATGACCGTGATGTGCTCGCCGCGGTTGGCGGCGTGGATGATCTCGCTGGTGCCGATGGCGGCCAGGTCGCCGTCGCCCTGGTAGCTCATCACGATGCTGTGCGGGTGCGTGCGCTTGATGCCCGTGGCCACCGCCGGCGCGCGGCCGTGGGCGGCCTGGATGTTGCCCACGTCGAAGTAGTAGTAGGCGAACACGCTGCAGCCGACGGGGCTGACCAGCACGCTGTGGTCGGCCACCTCGAAGTCGCGCAGGGCTTCGGCCATGATCTTGTGCACGTGGCCGTGGCCGCAGCCCGGACAGTAGTGCGTGGTCTTCTTGTCGGCGTTGGCGCTGCGCTCGAAGTTCTCGTAGAAGGCGTCGGGCTTGCTGAGGATCTTGTTCGTGGCCATGGCTCAGGCCTCCTTGAAGCAGGACAGGGCCGCCTGGACGACCTCATCGGTGGTGGGGATGTTGCCACCCATGCGGTTGTAGAAGTGCACGGGGCGGCGGCACTGGATGGCCAGCTTGACGTCCTGGAGCATCTGGCCGTTGTTCAGCTCCACGCAGAGGAAGCTCTTCACCCGGTCGGCCAGGGCGGCCAGTTCTTTCTCCGGGAAGGGCACGAGCGAGATGGGCCGGATCAGGCCGACCTTCAGGCCCTGCTTGCGCAGCTCGTCCACGGCGCTGCGCAGGATGCGGCTGACGATGCCGAAGCCCGTGAACACGTACTCGGCGTCCTCGGTGCGGTACTCTTCCACCATGACTTCCTTCGCCTGCAGGCGCGCGTACTTCTCCTGCAGGTGGACGTTCAGGGCCTCCAGGTCGTTGGGCTCGAGCTGGATGGACGAGATCAGGTTGTGCTTGGACTCCTTGTCCGCGTAGAGCGCCCAGTCCTTGCGCGGCAGCTCCATCACGGGCTCGGGGAACTCCACCGGCTCCATCATCTGGCCGATGACGCCGTCCGCCAGCAGATAGACGGGCGTGCGGTAGTCCTCGGCCAGTTCGAAGGCCTTGCGCACCAGGTCCACGAACTCCTGCACGCAGTTGGGGGCCAGCACGGGGGTCTTGTAGTTGCCGTGGCCGCCGCCCTTGCAGAGCTGGTTATAGTCGGACTGCTCGGGCGCGATGTTGCCCAGCCCGGGTCCCGCCCGGTTGACGTTGATGATCACACAGGGCAGCTCGGCGCCGGCGGCGTAGGAGACGCCTTCCTGCTTCAGGCTGATGCCCGGCGAGCTGCTGGCGGTGAGCACGCGTCCGCCGGCCCCGGCCGCGCCGTAGACCATGTTGATGGCGGCGACCTCGGACTCGGCCTGGATGAAGGTGCCGCCCGCGCGCGGCATGTAGTACGCGGCGGACTCGGCGATCTCGCTGGCCGGCGTGATGGGATACCCGAAGTATTGGCGGCAACCGGCCAGGATGGCCGCGCGCAACACGGCGTCGTTGCCCTTCATGAGGATCTTGCTCACGCTTCCTCCTCCCGCGGCAGCACGCCGCTCACCTCGTACTCCTTGACCTGGAAGCCGTCGGGCACGGGCGCGCCCTTCTTCCAGACCAGGATCGCCTCGGGCTCGGGGCAGGCGTAGAAGCAGATGCCGCAGCCCGTGCAGCCTTCGCCCGAGTACATGGCATAGTGGTACCCCTTGGTGTTGAAGTGCTCATGGAAGCTGAGCACCTCCGTCGGACAGCTGGCGATGCAGAGCCCGCACCCCTTGCAGAGTTCGGGCTTCACCGCGACGGTGGCTTTGTCCAGTATGTGTGTAGTCATGAAGCGCCTCGCAGCTTGGATGGCGGCGTGTTGGCCGGTCCGGCCCCCTGTCGGATTGGGGGGAAAGGACCTCCAGCGCACCGTGTTACGAGAGTAACACATGGGCTTTGATAGTTCAAAAAAGAGCCGGTCGAGAGGGGCTGCGCCCGGCTGTGTTCTCTGTGCCTGTCATCCCAGCTCGTCTGTCATCCCAGCGAAAGCTGGGATCCCATGGCTCGTGCAAGTGCCCTCTTCGCCGGGCGTGTCAGCTGGCGCTTGCCTTGAGTCCGGGTATCACCAAGACTCGAAGACTCAAAGGGCTGTGCGGGACTCCTTCCCCTGCCGAGGCGGGGGAAGGTCGGGATGGGGGCGTGCTGTTTCTTCTGGCCTTGAACCACAGAGACCCAGAGGCACAGCAGGAACTGCGCCACAGCTGGTTTGCTAACACAAGGCCGCTCCACGTCGCCGCCCTCGTTCACATTCCGCCCATATTCAGCACACCTGCATTTTTTCCTTGCGGCGCGGGGCGGGTTTTGCTCTCTTGGGCGAGCCGGCAGACGCGTCTTCTGGATTGGCGGGAGCGTCGCGTTACCGGAATGCTAGCAAGAACTGGCGTTGTGTTGGCCTAATTTGATATGCGCATAGGCGGCATACAAGCTCAATGAGGGAATGATGCGATTATCGATGACTCTTGCAAGAATTTCAATTGTTATTGGATTTTTAGTAATCGGGATTTCTCTATGGCAACTATCACATAGTTATTCGTTTTCGACTGATTATATTAATTTAGTTGATTCAGGTCATTATGGAGGATTTGTCGGCGGAATTGTTGGTCCGCTTTGGGCATTGGCAGGTGTACTCTTAATTTATACAACCTTGAACCTTCAAAGAAATGAAATTAGCAGGCAGTGGGAAAAAGTGAAAACTGATAGAATTCAACAGAGCATAACATCGACAATTAATATAATAACCACTCAGGTTACTCAATTTAATCTTGCGATTGAATGCTTAAGTGTAATAGATAAGCGAGATGGAAAAATCTACACAGGAAGGAACGCAATAATATTTTTGGACGAAACTTTCACGGCCTTTAAAGACGCAGAAAAAACTTTGGTGGAAAATCAAGATAGGGAGAATGCAGAAAGTTATGTTAAAGAGTTGCGGCCATTTATTTATATAGTCAATAATCAACTTTATAATGTAATCGCATTTACGAGACAAATAATGGATTCAGTTACAACAATTGCGCAAACAATAGTAATATCTGAGATTCCAGAGGAGAAATCAGCACATCTTGTGAATTTTTACTTTAATAGTATTGGCAATGACAAAATAGATGCGTTAAGGAAAATCGAGGATGCGATATTAAGATACCGTCAATTTTATCCGAGAGACAAATTAAGAGACTCATTGAATGAGCAAATCGATCTTCTAATCAAACACATTGATGCAATATGTAACTTCAATGAGGGCTATCTTACTTAGCGGATTTTCGCGTACAACATTGCTTACAGCCGACTTTGCGCCTGTCACAGCGTTTTCAATCAAGACGAACGCATTAGTTGTCGACAAGTCATCATAAAAGGAGTCAAGAGATGTTAATGGGAATCGGAAAAGTCCCTATCATACTTGAAACACGAGAAATAGAAGATGCATTGCTTCAATCAATCAGCCAACTCGATGAGAACAAAAGCGCATGGATAATAACTCCCTATCTGACGATAGAAAAGTTAAGTACGATTAGACGAGCGATTTCTGAGGCTTGCAAAAGAAAGGCAACGGTGAATGTTGTTGTAAGAGACGAGCCAGAGCAACTGGCTCCAGCTAAGCAAGGTCTTTCTGAGGCAATTTCTCATGGGCTCAACTTATTTGCATTCCACCGACTTCATGCAAAACTTTACTGGTTTGAAAACGACTATGGAATTGTTACTTCTGCAAATCTAGTAGATGGGTCATTTGAAGCTAGCACCGAGCTTGGATTATATGTTCCGGCTGGAACTTTGCATAATGAATTGAGAGAATGGATCACGAAAGTCATAGAGCCGGGTCTTAGGTCAGTGAACTCACAGCCGGCCGAGAAGAAATTCCCGAAATTCCCCGCTTCAAAGC
This sequence comes from Candidatus Delongbacteria bacterium, assembly GCA_041675285.1. Lineage (NCBI taxonomy): Bacteria > Candidatus Delongiibacteriota > Candidatus Delongbacteria bacterium. The sequence continues at coordinate 2,947 of JBAYTZ010000024.1, read as the reverse complement.
CAATGGAAGCAAAATCGGCACCAAATACTAACGGTTTTTGTATAAGGTGCAGCTCCAGTATCAACCTTTCACCGGAAAAGCCATATTGCATCGAACACTATAGAAGCTGGAGTTACTATTCTAATCCTGATTTCGAGGAAAAGGTTTGTCACTCATGTGGAAAACCGAACAAATCTACGATGAATAAACCAGTCTGTTATGCCTGCTTCAAAGCAAAGCGCTGACAATTCGAGGCATCCATGATCGGTCCATCGCCGAGACTCAATCACCTCGACGCCACCCTGGCGGCCTGGATGGCGCGGCACGGGATCCGGTTGCTCCGGCTCAGTTTGGGGCTGGTGTTTCTGTGGTTCGGGGCGCTCAAGTTTTTCCCGGGACTCAGCCCGGCGCAGAGCCTGGCCGGCAACACCATCGGGATCCTCTCCTTCGGGCTGCTGACGCCCAAGGCGGCCGTGTTCATGCTGGCGGTCTGGGAGTGCGCCATCGGCGTGGGGCTCTTGTCCGGCCTCTACCTGCGAGCCACGCTCTTCCTGCTCTGGCTGCAGATGCTGGGCACCGTCACGCCGCTCTTCCTCTTTCCGGCCGAATGTTTCACGCTGGTGCCTTTCGCGCCCACGCTGGAAGGACAGTACATCATCAAGAATCTCGTGCTGATCACCGCCGGCCTGGTCATCGGCGCCACCGTCCGCGGCGGCCGGATCAGCGCGCGCCCGGTGCCGGAGGATCCGGACGGACGCGCCACTTCCTAAAGGAGACCCCATGTCCGCACGATCCCTGGCCCTGCTGATCTGCGCCGTCTGTCCCCACCTGCCCGCGGCCGAGGCTCCGGCGAGCCCGGCGGCGGAGTTCACGCCGCACTGGGGCATCGGCATCGATGTGAAAAGCTTCCTGGACCTCGGCTCTCCCGGCGGCACCAGCGGTGGCGGTCTCTACCTGCCCTTCCACCTCAGTCCGACGGCCTTTGTGGAACCCTTCGTCAACTACCGCCGCCTGCGGCGCGAGTACGGGGGCGTCCATTCGGCAGAGTGGGAAGAGTGGGAAGAGACGCGCCAACTAAGCCTAGGTGTGGGCTTGTTCGTCAAGCAGCCGCAGGAGCGGATCAATTGGCTGCTGGGCATCCGGGCAGGCTACTCGTGGTACCGCGAGGAGTCGAACTACGAGTACATCCCCGGTGTGGTCAAGTCCACCGCGCTGAGCTTCAGCCCCACGTTGGGAGCCGAGTACCGCTTCGACGGCGGCCTGTCGCTGGGCAGCGAGATCCGCTGGCAGTACGATCACTACGAAGGCGACGGCGAGGATCAGTCCTACGAGTTCCAAGGCCTGAACCCCTACATCATGCTGCGCTACTACCTAGGCAAGTAGCCCGCAGCCGCTGCACCGACCGTCGGCTTGCAGCGAGAAGCAAGACCACAGAGACACAGAGACACAGAGACACAGAGACACAGAGAAAAAAAGGGACGAAGACAGCAATCGACGTCGCTTCGCACGAGCCAAACCCAGCACAGGCGCAGCGATCCATCATTGAATCAAGACCCTGTTTTCGGCCTCGATAGCGCGTCGCCACTGACCGTCGGCGCATTCCCATGCGCCGATGGTCAGTACGCGCGCGCCGAGGCCGAAGAGTTGGAACTGATCGGAGAGGTGCCAGGCGCGCCCTCGCGCCTGCTTTGCATGAGCCTTTTCTTTGGTCCCGCTTTCTTTTCCGCGAAAAGAAAGCGGGAAACATGGGTGCCGAGGCCGAAGAGTTGGACCTGATCGGAGAGGTGCCAGGCGCGCCCTCGCGCCTGCTTTGCCCGAGCCTTTTCTTTGGTCCCGCTTTCTTTTCCGCGAAAAGAAAGCGGGAAACATGGCGCGTCAGCGCGAAAGGAACACGCAGCGCAGCTGGTTCGTGAGGTCGATTCACGTGTGCCGCGCAGGGGTCCGCATTCACGCCGGACCTGCTGACAAGACAAGCATTGATAAGCCCCCAGGCGAAGGACCGTTCATATGCTGGATTTGCAGTTTCAGAACGAGACGGATCACCTGCTGGCCGTGGCCCGCGGACCTTTCAAGATGAAGGACTTCGAGCCCCAACTGGCCGCGCTGGTGACGCGCGCGCGCCAAGCGGGACATTCCCGCATCCTGATTGACGCGCTGCAGGTCACGCCGCCGGAGACCACCTTCCAGCGCCACCTGCTGGGCGTCAAGTTCGCCGAGCAGTTGGGCGACGCCCTGCGCGTGGCGATCCTCTTTCCCCAGGCGCAGATCACGCGCTTCACCGAGGAAGCCGCCCAGAGCCACGGTGCCCAGCTGCTGGTCACCGGGGATCGCGACCAAGCGGAGGCCTGGCTGCGCCGGGCGTGAAGGGAGATAAACCATGACCCACGCCGAGAAAGTCGAGCACTTCCGCCGGGACCTGGAGTCCCGTGGCTTGAACCCGGCCAGTGCGGCCCCGCCCATGTGCAGACTGGCCTGGCGGATAGGCTGGAACTTGCGCCCGCCCCAGTTCCTGTCCTTCCGGCACTGGTTCCTGTCCTCCGGCGGCTACTTCGCCGCCTTCATGTTTGCTTTTCCTTGGCTCGTCCGCGGCCCATTGATCCAGGGCGGCGTGCTCCAGGTGGCGCTCCAGGCCCTTCTCGCCGGCGTGCTCTTTGGCCTGACCATGGCCTTCATTAACCGGCGGAAGGCACGCAATCTGCACCTTCCCACCTGGGAAAACTACCCCGACTAAATCCGGGCGAAATCGGTGCCAGGCCGGTGCCAGACCGGTGCCAGGCCGGTGCCAGGCCGGTGCCAGGCTGGTGCCAGACCAGTGCCAGACCGGTGCCAGGCCGGTGCCAGACCGGTGCCAGGCCGGTGCCAGACCGGTGCCAGGCCGGTGCCAGGCCGGTGCCAGGTCGGTGCCAGACCGGTGCCAGACCGGTGCCAGGCACTGTGGACTTCAGACTAGTTTCGTCAGGCATTCTGG